>DAOWNO010000042.1 GCA_030642525.1 Candidatus Aegiribacteria sp. | reverse complement strand
GTCTCGAAATAATCGACTGTCCGAATGCCCTCATACAGAAACACCTTGTCGATAAATATATCGGCTTCCAGTAAAGAATTCACGCTGGCTCTGCCGACGAAGAGATCAGGATGATAGTCGACCTGATCATAACCCGCAGGTTGAGGATACACATATGGATAGGGAACCTCACCCCAGATTCCGTTGCCGTTGGCGTTCCAAAGATCATTTCCGGGAATGGCATCGTTGATATCAACGAAGTAGAGGTCAGCCGGTGCAATCTCCGAATATGACGAACTTCCAACCAGTTTCGCGTCGCGGCAGACGACCTTGTCGTCGTCGCCGAAGATCAGGACATAATCAGTACCTTCATAACGGCAGCTAGTCAGAAAAGCTCTCATGCTCTGTGGAAGGTCAACACACGAGGAGTACTGTGACTCAATCCAATCTGTTGTGTAAACATTCGCTGGAACGCCTTTTATGGTTTTCCAGTCAGCCAGCTGCTGAGCCTGAAGCTGGTATTCCGGATTGGTGATAATCACATACTGCCCGTACTCAAGGTCTCTTTCCGGAATGATAACGGCACCCGAGGGACTGACACCTTCAGGATTCACGACAAATCTTCCTGCTATGTCCATGGCCTTATCCTCGCTGGCCCTGGTTCTCCTGTAAATGAGATTGACAGAAGGGTCATACTCATAAGTCACACGAAGAGTCATCTGTGACAGAACCTGTATAGTCCTGCTGGAAGGATTCCACCTTACAGGATAGACCACCGCATACGCAATGGGAATTCCCCAGTAAACACTGGAGCTGTGCAGAGACACCATCCTTCGAGGATAGGGGGTATCCCTTTGGTATATTTCGGGATCAGGAGGAGCCTGCATATGATCCATCTCAACTGAAAGCGGAACCGGCTCATTTGCCGGCATTACATCGTAACCGCCGATCAGATTCGTATAATCGGCATCAACAACTTCTATTCCGGTTGCGCTGCATCCGGTGGGAAGAGCAATCCTCACCGGCATTATCGGAAGGCAGGGCGCTCCGTCATGGCTTATATAAGGCAGTCCGGAAACAGTCACCGCTGTGTAGATTCCCTCGGAAGCAAGGCTGACCTCGGCCCGGTCAAAGGGAATTGTAACCGTCAATTCTCCTGCCGCGCTGAATGCAGCAACAACGAGAAGCAGTAGACTTACTCTAAACATGTTTATACGTCCTCCTTTCCAAGGATTAAACAATGATATCAGTATTAATTATAATAGCGTGATATTACTAAACTTACAGTATTATATGTACAATAGAACTTGGGGTCAAATCTTTACTCTTGACAAATACTACCGATATACTACTATTGGAACATGACTAGACCTTTAAGAATTCAGTATCCGGGTGCTTATTATCATGTCACCTGCCGTGGGAACGAAAAAAAGCTGATATTTGCAGATGCACAGGATCAAAAAACATTCCTGGAAAAACTTTCACTCTCCCTGGAAATTTATAATGTCTCTCTTCTATCATATGTATGTATGCCAAACCACTTTCATCTACTGGCAACCACTCCGGATGGAAACCTGTCTGAATTCATGCGTCATTTTAATATTTCTTACACTTCTTTTTTCAATCACAGACATAGCCGGGTGGGACATCTTTATCAGGGAAGATACAAATCCTTTCTTATTGACTCTGATAATTATCTTCTAAGGGTATCCCGCTATATTCATCTGAATCCGATACGGGTTAAGTCTCATATCGAAAAATCAATTGATGATAAAATTGATATACTCCTCAAGTACAAAGCCAGCAGTTTATCAGGGTATTTCTCAGTGGAGAAAAGAAAAGATTTTGTTAATTACAGCACTGTTCTGGACCATATGGGTGGAGATAATCGCAGGGGCAGGCAGGAGTATCGAAAATTTATAGAACTGGGTATTGAACAGGATACAGAAAATCCTCTTGAATCAGTAAAAGTGTTGGGGATCGTAGGAGATGCTGACTTTGTTCAATCGATTAAAGAAAAATTTCTGAGTATGGAAGTATCCGAAAGGGAGCAACCTGCCCTGAGGAAATTAAGAAAAATATTCGAGCCAGATGAGCTGATCGACAATTTTATGAGTCTGATCAGTAAGAGCAGGGGTGATGTGTGTCAGCGTGGTAAAAGATCTGTGGAAAGATCAATGCTGATGGAATTGCTGTACCGTTTTTGTCGGATAACCCAACCTGAAATTGGAAGACTGTTGGGAGGGATTGACTATAGTTCAGTTAGTCAGGGCAGGAAAAGGCTGCAAGTCAGGCTGAAGCATGAACCGCAATTGAAGAAAAGATTTAACAAATTAAGTGATCAGTTGATTCAAATGTCAAGAGGAAAGATTTGACCCCAATGCTTTCTTGATAGCCCTGATATGTTCAGGAGTTGTTCCGCAGCATCCTCCGATTATTGACACGCCGATATCAACAAGTTCCTTTGCTTTCAGCGCCATGAATTCAGGTGTTTCCGGATAAACAAGTTTCCCGTCTTCAATTAAGGGTAGACCTGCATTTGACTGGATTATAAGAGGAAGAGAAGTGTGCTTTCTGTATTCCTCGGCGATTCTTATCATGTTTTCGATTCCGTTCCCGCAGTTGGAACCTATAACATCCGCGCCAGCTGCTTCCAATTCACGTGATGTCTTTTCTATTGTATCGCCCATGATCGTGAAAAAACCCTTAGTGGTCGCATCGTAGGTCATGGTCGCCATGACAGGAATTCCCGGAGCCTTCTTTTTCGCGGCTTTCAGAGCCAGAAGCATTTCTCTGAGATCCATCATCGTCTCGATACAGATAACATCGCATCCCGATTCCGCAAAGGCCTGCATCTGTATTTCAAAGCTGTCAAAGATAACCTCAGGATCGGTATCACCATAGGGTTTCAGGATTTTTCCGCAGGGACCGCAGGATGCCATCACGTATGCCCTGCCCGCAACAACACCTTTCACCGCGGATACAGCATTCCTGTTAATCAGGGGCGCTTCATCCTCAAGAGAGTAAGAAGCAAGTTTCAGGGGAGATCCACCGAATGTATTCGTCTGAATAATTTCAGCTCCTGCATCAAGGTAGAGCCTTGCGATATCCTCCAGTATATCGATCCTTGAGAGATTCAGTTCTTCAGGGCACTCACCGCTTTTAAGCCCCCTTTCAAACAGCATGGTTCCCATGGCTCCGTCAGCAACAAGTATCTCACCATTATGGAGACGTTCGAGCAGTTTCTTCATCAACTGTTTTCCCGGAAGAATGATTCAACCGTTTCAACGGCATTGGCTCCATCATAACTGTATGCGTCAGCACCTATTTCAAGCGCAAATGCCTTCGAAACAGGCGCCCCTCCCACCATGATTTTAACTTCACTGTACAGCCCTTCATCTTTTGCCATATCAACGACCTTTTTCATGACAGGCATGGTTGTGGTTAGAAGAGCAGACATTCCGATCACATCCGCGTTCTCTTCGGCGGCAACTCTTATGAACTTCTCCGCCGGAACATCGTTTCCAAGATCAATAACCTCGAATCCGGCGCCTTTAAGAAGAATCGCAACCAGGTTCTTTCCGATATCATGCAGATCATTCTTAACGGAACCTATCACAACTTTTCCCTTTATTGGAATTCCATCCTTGATCAGGAGCGGCTTCAGTACCTCCATCGCACAATTCATTGCCCTTGCGGCAAGCAGAACATCGGGAAGAAAAATCTCATGATTCTTGAATTTCTCACCAACAATATTCATCCCGGCAATCAAACCAATATTCATAATTTCATCCGGAGGTATCCGTTTCTCAACAGCTTCTTTTGTTAGCGCAGTTACCGTTTCATCAAAACCGCTCTGCAGATTGAAAGAAATCTTACTCAGAAGTTCCATATTTATCCTCCTGCATCCATAACAGCATTCCGCATCCTTTCGATACATGACCTGGCAATACATGTATTGCAGAACGGATACGAATTTACAAATTCATGTATTTCCCCGGGCCCTCCAATAAGCACACCGGATACGGACTTTATCGGACTCATGAGACAGCTCTCATTCAGCGTTATACCTATCTCTTCAGGACGAAGTGCTTCAAACAGTTTTTTCTGTCCGCTCATATGCCATCCGCAGTACCCCGGACTGTAGTTCAGAACCCGCAGCGAATTCGCAGGCGCTGCTCTCCCGACAATTTCCGCATACAAGTGTTGTGCTGCAAGATCAGCCAGTTTATCCGCAGCATATGACGATACCGAATCAAGCATATATCCAATTGCATATTTCCCATTATCGAAGAGTTCCGTTACTTTTTCACTGAGAACAGGTCCGAGCGTAACAGCGAACAGAGCAAGATGACTGCTTTTTCTGAAGATCTCTTCCACCGGGTTTTCCTTCTCGTTCAGCCCTTCCCCCCTGAATACTTCTTCGAAATCGGATACTCCTATTCCGGCTATAATAGCTTTCGGCTCTGCAAGTTCCTGAAACAGTTCAGCCGCTTCCATGTAAATCCGCTCGAAGTTCTCACTTAAGGAAGCTTCATCGGGAATGCCCTGGCTGCGGAGTATTTCCTTTTGCGGGAGTTTGATATCCTCCATCGCGAATTTTGTAATTGATCTCATAAATCCTCATGCGGGAGTGAATCCATCCCGAACTTCGCGGCTTCCTTTTTCATGAGAACCGTCATTTCCGCAAGGACACCATCAGGCAGCTCTGTTGGTTCCCAGATTCCCAGCAATCTTTCAATCTCCATTTTTGCTCGATCGCCGATGGTAAGGCTCCCCTCTTCCATCCACCTCGAACTGTTCGCGCGGTCAATTACAGCCCCGGGGAAATAGTGTTCATCATGGAGGTACTTTCTTGTATGGCTGGCAATCAGAAGATGCTTTTCCTTCAGAAGCTCTTCGAAAATGGGTATGGCGGGAAAATCTTCTTTTGGTTCTATTCCCATGATCAGCCTGAGAGTCATTCCGCAGATTTCGTTATCAACAACCAGTTTTTCAAGGCTCTGACAGCTTTCAAAATCCAGCATTCCGGGACCGGATATGCTGTTTATCCCGGAAAGGGCTGCAAGAGTAGCACCCATCGATGTTTCAAGCCCTGCCTGCGCGTCCAGTTTCTTCGCATCGCTCAGGGCGATATACGCCTGAGTGGGAAGGTTCAGATATTTGCCTATCTCGTTGAAGGCGCAATCGATCATCTGCGTTTCCACCGCTCCCATCGGTGTAGTCTCGAACCGCACGTCAAACGCGGCAGGGGAACCGCCGTAAATGATTGGAGTCCCTGGCTGTGTAAGCTGGCTCAGCACGACACCGCTTAACGTCTCCGCCGTATGCTGCACCAGACTTCCAACCAGGGTTACGGGAGCCATGAAACCGGAAAGCGGCATAGAAATGTATTCAACAGGTATGAAGTGTCCAGCGCAGTCGACAAGGTTCTGTGAGGTGACATCGCTCCATTTCAGAGGAGCAGTCGGACAGCATGAGAATATCGTAAGAGGTTTTTTCTTCAGCGCATCTCTCGATTCTCGGATAGCCAGCTGCAGATCCTTCATTACATTGAAAGCATCAATTGTGAAAGCGCCTGTCACCACAGGTTTATCGCAGTACAGAAGACTGAGAAAAAGCCTGTAACTGTCCGATATCTTCTCGGGAACATCAGCTGGAATGAAAGCCGTGCTCTGGGAAGCAATATTATCCAGTCCGCTCATCAGCTTCGCGTACTCAACATAATCAGCGGTTGACGGTTTTCTTATCTCACCGCTTATGGAATCAAGAATATTGATCGCCGCGGAACCGGGCGTGAAGTAAACATTATGATCCGTCAGATTGTGTGTCTTCCTGCCCATTACATCGTAGAGCTCCACTGAATCCGGCGCTGCTTCAAGAGCTTTATCGATAATGTCAGAAGTGAAAAACACGTGCTTTTTCCCGCAATCAACTTCAGCGCCATGATCAGAAAGCATCGAAAGAACACCATCATTATGAATCTCTACACCCAGATCGCACAGAATATCCCGCGCCTCTGAAATTATTCTCTCAATAAGCTCATTACTTAACAGCCTTAATACCGGTCTCATTACAAAGCTCCTTCACATTTACTGCTGTAATAAACCTGCCGGAAATTGAAATCCCTCTGGAGGAGTATGAATTCTTCCGTCGGATACTACTTATTTTTCCTGCGCTCCATGATGAAATGATGTGAAAGATAGCCGATTACAAAACCGATAAGGGCAACGGAGAAAATGAGTATTATCATGGACATGCTAACCTTCCAGAAAAGAAGATGCACATCCGCTACATTTGAGTTCTGAATGACGATGATAGCAAGTATTATCACCAGGATCAGAATCACGGCCTGCTTAAGCTTCATAAAAAACCATCCTAATCAGAATATGTCAGTATTTGAACTGTTCCTGATCGCTCATATCTCTTTTCCGGCAATGACCCGGCTGATTGCATGCTGATGAGGCACGCCGCTCGACATGAAGTCAAATATGTCTTCTGTCGTAAAAACTGTTCATGTTCCTTCCTCAAGCCAATGGCCATGCTTTCATGTTCTCATTTGCTGTCCAGAGCCTCACGTACTTTGATAGTCAGGTCCTGCATTGAAAAGGGCTTCTGTATGAAATTGACAACCTCGTCAAGTACGTGCCGGTGAGCGATAACGTTCACCGAATAACCTGACATGAACAGGCACTTTATATCCGGACAAAGAAGCAAAATGTTTTCCGCCAGGTCCCGCCCGTTCATCTTGGGCATGACCACGTCAGTCAACAGTAAATGAATCTCTCCGTTGTATTCCTCGGCCAGGTTGATGGCTGCACCCGGTGTGATTGCGTCCAGCACGATGTAACCCCGGCTTTCAAGCATCATCGTAATCATTTTCAGGATCGAAGGCTCATCCTCCACCAGCAGGATGGTTTCGTGGCCGCGTTTGTCCGGTTCCACCGGGTCTTCTTTCTGCCTTTTAGCAGGTTTTCCAACATGCCGGGGCAGGTAGATACTGAAGGTCGATCCTTCGCCGGGTTTGCTGTTGACATAGATAAAGCCATTATTCTGCTTGACGATACCGTATACAGTGGCCAGCCCGAGGCCGGTGCCCTGACCCACTTCCTTGGTGGTGAAAAACGGCTCGAAAAGATCATCCAGAATCTCCTTGTCCATGCCGCAGCCGTCATCGATGACAGTCAGCAGTACATACTCACCGGGGACGGATCCCGAGTGCTCCTGGCAAAAAGAATCGTCAAGAACAACATTTTCTGTTTCAATAGTCATTTTCCCAACGCCAGCAATAGCATCCCGGGAGTTAACGCACAGGTTGGCAAGAATCTGGTCAATCTGCGCCGGGTCAACCTTGACCGGCCACAGGGTCTCACAGGGCAGCCATGCGAGATCTATATCTTCGCCGATGAGCCGGTGGAGCATTTTAAGCATCCCTTCAACGGTATCGTTCAGATTGAGCACAATGGGCGAGACCGTCTGTCTGCGGGCAAAGGCCAGCAATTGCCGGGTAAGGTCAGCTGAACGGTCGGCGGCCTTGCGGATCTCCTCCAGGGCAGCATATACCGGGTGCGTCGGATCTATCTTGTCAAGAGACATTTCAGTGTAACCGATAATCACTCCAAGCATATTGTTGAAATCGTGAGCCACACCACCCGCCAGCCGGCCCACGGACTCCATCTTCTGGGCCTGACGATATTGATCCTCGATCCGGGCCTTTTCCTCCTCGGCCTGCTTACGGTCTGTGATGTCAATAATGATCCCTCTTAAGCCAACAGGTTTGTTATCTTTGAGAATCACACTCGAGTATATAAGTATTGGAAACGTGCTTCCATCTTTTCTAAGGGCAGTATATTCAGAATTTTCAACATTCCTTCCCTGCAGTACATTTTCTATATCCTTTTTTGCTGTTTCTCTATCTTCCCGGATTAATGTATGCAGTATGGGAATTCCTTTTTCAAATTCCTCCTGAGAATACCCAAAAAGCCTGAATGCCTGCTTATTCACAAAAGTAAGAATTCCATCAATATCAATCTCATAAACGACTTGCGGCAGAAGATTTGCCATATCTCTGAATTGCTGTTCGCTTTCGTGCAGTTTTGCTTCTGTGTTCTTTCTCCTGGTAATATCGAGAAATTGAGATAATAAATATTTTGGTTTACCTTCTTCATCCGGAATAAGCGAACAAACCATATCCGTCGGAAACATGGAGCCGTCTTTCCGTTTTACAGTAATTTCTCCTCTCCATTTTCCTTCAGATATGATAGTTGGAATAACTTCTTTCTTTAATTGTCTTTCGCCCTCTTCATTGCTGAATAAAAAGACCGATTCCCCGACCAGTGAACTGTCATCTTCAAAGCCGCAAAGTGCAAGAAGTCCCTGGTTTACATATTCGATCTTTCCCTGCATATCTGTAACCACAATTGCTTCCGGAGTTGATTCCACAATTTTAGACAGCTTTCGTATTTCTTCTTCTGACTTCTTGCGCTCGGTGATATCATGTCCCAGAACAACAATGCCTTTCCGTCTGCCATCCGGATGGAAAACAGGCACTTTGGCCACATCGTAAACCCGAACTGTACCGTCGGGTTGAGAAATAATCTCTTCTCCGTGGAAAAGATTACCCTCATTCCATGCCTTTGCATCGGATTCTTTGCAGGTAAGGAATGCACCTCGAAGGCGACTGCTGAGCTCAGCCAATTCAGAATCTGTCTTTTCACGATAGTCTATGCCCTCGAGCTGGAAAATACGGATACTGGCATCATTAGCCTTGAGCCAGCGCCCCTCTCCATCCTTAAAACAAATGAAGCCCGGCATGGCATCAATCAAGGCTTTCAGCTGCTCCTCGTTCTCCCGCAGCGTCTCTTCAGCCTGCCTGCGCTCGGTAACATCGCGAATGACTGCCAGAATGTGTGGTTCGCCTTCGTATTCGAATATGTTTCCGCTGACTTCTATGTTGAAAGTGGATCCATTCTTGCGGATTTCCACCGATTCAGCGGAAAAGGGTTTGCCCGAAGGGGTTTCTTCAACGAATTGTCTGAAAAGATACTGATAATCCGGATGAACAAAATCTTTACCGGATAGCCCTATCATCTCTTCGTACGGATAGCCGTACATTTCGCAGGCTGCCGGATTTGCTTCCCTGATAACACCTTTCAGATCAAATATGAGGAAGGCATCGTTCGATGCTTCAAATATTTCGCGATATGGAGCTTTCTGCTTCAAACGACCTATCCTCTTTTCTACTCCGCCGCTCATCCAGTCGTGGTTTTCTTCATGGAACAACAATACTTATGAAAACATGCTTCTGTCAAAAGTATTCCTTTCTGTGGATGCGGGATGTAAGTATAATAACCTAAATTCATCACAAATACTCTACTGCAGCGCAACGAGTACTTGTAATGGATCCAGGCTGCAATAACATTGCCGTTGCTGGAATCTGAGCCTGAGAGAGAGAGGGAAAATAATTTGAAAATATTCTTGCCTGCGGTTATAGCACTGGTTGTTCTCCAGGTCACGGGCTCCGTGCAGGAAGATTCAAAATATCCTGAGGATGCACTGCTCGTAAGTAATAAGGTTCAGGAATACCTCGGCCGGGAATCGATGGTAAATTTCGGAGGAGATGATTCCTCGCTTGTACTGCTCGTGGCCCTTGGCGGTGAATGGACCGGTGTCCCGGACCAGTGGACGGAATTGATAATCATCACTTCGTATGCAGCCTCGCTTGATCTTCAGCGCAGCTGGAATATAATGGATATTGCTGTGTCATTCGGCAGAAGCTGGTGCAAAATATCCATGGAGCAAATCTTCGAGACAGCCGGTGAAGAACTCAGTGAAATTGAATTCATTGAAAAATTCCAGGCCATAACCGAAATTTACCCTATGAACTGACTTATCGGCCTGTCTCCTCCAGCCTCACCGTGAATGTGCCCTCTCCTCCGGAGTATTTCTCAGCAATAAGGAAACAGTCTCCACCCTGACCGGAATTGACAGTGAAATTAAGAAGCGAGTTGGTTCCAGAGCCGCCATCGTCATCAGAAAGCTGATGTCCGTCTGCCAGTATCAATGTGATGATCGGATCCAGCTCATCGCTTTCAACGGAAATGGAATAACTGTGTCCATCCTGCAGGTTCATTTGAAAAAGGAGGCTTTCCATATCATATGAAAGGTCTTCCGAAACTGTTTCTTCCGATCTGAGAGTGCTGATCGTTTCTCCCGTTTCGCTGTAGGAGAAGGTTACTTCGCAGCC
>DAOWNO010000099.1 GCA_030642525.1 Candidatus Aegiribacteria sp. | reverse complement strand
CCTAGAGATGTCCATTCTGCTGCAACCTGGTGGAGTATCGGCGAGTTCCTCGAATTATCAGTTTCCATAACGAGCCGGTACTGGAAAAAATTCGCGCTGTCGGGCAGCATATCCTCGAGATTGAAAGGCTCATAGAAAATAGCGGACCACAGTCCAAGAAAATCAGGATTGCCGGATGCCCGAACCATGAATCCAAGGGATGTTTCATCGGGCAATTCTGCTTCCCAGGTGAACCAGTCCCATTGTGGAATATATCCAACGTCCAGAATACTCGAGGTAATCTGACCTTCAGGCAGGTATTCGTGAAAATCGATCCATCTGGTGCCTGGTGAAGAGTAATAATTGCTTCCAAGGACAATATCATCTTTGTTGTCACCGCTTATATCTGCGGTGATAGCGTATTTCGAATAGATGAAATCTGAATTGTGGGTTTGCCACGGTTCACCCATCGTTCCTGGGTTTTCAAGCCAGAGGCCTATATGCTGACGCCCCGAAAACACATCCGGATCACCATCCAGGTCCAGATCGGGCAATGCAATGTTGACTTTTTTTATCAGTGTACTCAGTATCTGCGAATTCCATATGTTTCCGCTTTTCCAGAACAGGGTTAGACCATCGGATACTGCTGCCAGGCATTCCATCGGGGGTGATCCATCGAGTTCGCTCATGTAGATGTACGCGATATAACCTGAAGCTGCTCCCAGGGGATCCCTCTGCCATGTGATACCGCTTTCCTGATTCACATAACAAAGGATAGAATCGTTTTCGCATGTGATCAGATCCGTGTCGTTGTCGCCATCGATGTCTCCCGCGCACATGACTTTGGAGATTGCTGCCGATGCGGAAACCTCGAAGCAGGTCCATTCACCGGACCCACCCGGATTCTCGAGCCATACAATGCCGTGATTATAAACGCTCAGAGCGATATCCGTGTTGAAATCGCAGTTGAAATCTCCGAGAACAAAACCCATACCGTTTCCGGAAAAGACCTGGATTGTATCCAGAACCCAGATCGAGTTACCATGGTTCCAGCAAATTATGGCCATATTTCCTTTTATACCGGCTATGTCCGGATCACCGTCTTCATCGAAATCCGATACTGCATAGTTATAGAAGTGTGGTATGTTCAGAGTGTCTGATTCCCATCCCAATCCATAATCCAGGTTGAACAGCATCATGAAAACATTGTCATATTCTTCTACAAGAACATCGATATCTCCATCACAATCGAAATCAGCTGCTGCCGCGGATATTGTCTTGATGGAATCAACCTGATGAACCTTACTGCAGGTCTCCAGTATCAGCTCTCCGGGACAAATGATCCAGTCTGCATTCTCTGCTCCCCAGAAACAATTGCCCCATTCGATAACCGGTCCCTGTAATCCCGGGCCTCCGGACCAGTCGGTCTGAACCGATGTTCCCGCAAATACCGCACCTGAAACGATAATCAGCGGAATGATTAATCTATGGCTCATGGTTTCCCCCGTCCCAGCACAACTGTCCTGCGAATGTACTGCATCCCGTCGGCTTCTATCTTTAACAGGTATATTCCGGGGGTAAAGTCTGACGTATCAACCACAAGAGAACCTGTCAGTGGTTCATCGAACCTGTTTCTCAGAATAAGTCGTCCGGAAATGTCATAGATGCTCATTGTCCAGCAAAGGCTCTCGAGTGTAAGCGGCAGGGTAAAGGATGAGGTACATGGATTGGGTGACGGCCTGCCTACATGAACGGGAACGGTCGGGCCTTCCACGCCAAGATTAAGGGAAAATCCATCTACGGAAACGTCATCCAGATAGAAACCATTGATATTGTCACCGTCATAATCTGTGTAGAACCAGAATTCGATCCTGGTAAGTGTACCATACTCCAGGTATGAGAGATCGTACGTTCTCGGCAACCACTGCAGATTACTCTTTCCGTCCAGTGTCTGTGCTCCGAGCAGACCGCCGGCTCCTAGAAAATCGAGTGTATCCACTATCAGGGCATCCATGTTGTTCACCATGACATAAAGTCCGTCGTAGCCGTATAGATCGAGGTTAAAGCATGACCAGAAGGTAAGTTCCGCTTCAGGAGCGATGTGGAAGGCCGGACTTACAAGGCTGCAGTTCATGCCGTTCTGGTAGGTTCCGGAAGACTCATCTCCGCAGTACCACCCGCTGGATCCTGAATGCGGGTTCAATGTGGTGATGTGCCACAGGTCATTCGTTCCCGAATGAGTCCATCCGTTCGGACCGGATTCGAAATCATCCGAAATTCCGAAATCGCCCACGATCATAAGCATCGAATCCTGGCTGTTCCAGAGGGGGTCTGCCGAGATGTCAAGCAGCAGTTCCACGAAGGTGATTATCGGCGCGCCGGTTGAGAGGCTTCCTGAGAAGACAAGCTCTCCTGTTCCGTCCGCCGGTATTGAGGATGTGTAGCTGCTGTCACTGCTCCATGTCAGCCAGTTGAAGGCATCGGAGACGAGTACTGAGACATTCTGAGCGTCCAGCAACCCTATGTTGGCTATATCCACAAGCAGATCGAATGACTCGCCTGCCTCAGCGTATCCGTTTCCGTTGCCTCCTGAACTGTCGTCGATCGAATACGTGGAGAAATACAGTCCCGGCGCGTATACGAGAAGAGGCAGATCATAATTCCATGTTCCCTGATCGCACTGGATCTGGATGTCCAGGTGAACCGTCTCTCCGGTGCAGGCCGTTCCTTCAACGATTATCTCCAGAGAATCACCTCCCTGGCCACTCTCGCCGGGAGAGAGCGTTCCGTAGGATATGGACGACTGCGTTAGCTGAGCCGGTCCGGAAACAAGCTGGGCCGTGAGTTCAATGCCCGTAAGGCTCTCGGTCCCCTGGTTCAGGAGAGTCAGAACCACATCTGCCTGAACACCCGGGGCGAGATGGCCGTAATCCGATGTGTCTTCTATGAACACATTCGATATAACAATTGATGATCCAGTTCCCTCGGGTACTGTCAGTGTTGTTCTTCTTACATCGGTGCCCGTTACGGTTACAGTAATATCACCAGCCGGGGGTGAATCCAGATCTACAATCGCATAACCTGATTCATCGAGGGTAACCACATGATAATTGCCGAAATCGCTGTCATGAATACATACCAAAAGTTCTTCAGGAACTTCTCCGGGAACATCAACGAACACGGGTATACACTGTGTTGCAGGTGTTACCATTTCCGGAAGCTGAACCACCGGAACAACAGGCACTGTTCTGAATGTTCTCAGTGCTGGATCACCAAGAAGGTTGACCATGTATTGAAGGCATCTGTAGCAGTTTTCCTGGTGGCTGAAAGGAATGAAGCCGGTTTTAACAGTGCCCACAAGTTCGCCCAGTGGCGCTGACGGCATCTCGAACAGCAGTTTCCAGAGTTCGATGTCGAACCTGTCCGAATATCCGTAGAGTGGATTGCCGGGAGAACCCCATCCGTAGCTCGAATTGCCCACATAAGAGACGCCGCAGCCGACAGGATTGTTCAGGAAATGCTCGGCAATTGTATCGAAATCGTACGCGCATGTCCAGCAACCGATTGCATACATCATACCGAAGAACATGCCATTGGAGTCTATCGGGTCTACTTCTTCAGGACCCAGCATTCCGACACCGCTTATCCATCCATGAGAAGTGAAATTCACATAACCAGTACCTGTACTGAGAGCTGATACAACCGCCTCAAGTGTGTAGGTTCCCTGTGACTCGTAGCATTTCGTGTTTTCAAAGAAATCGGGAATCCAGTGTTCATCGATGTAGTCCTTGCATACACCTCCGTCCGTATACGGGTTGCTCCACATCACCGCAGCCGACAGGAGGCTGCGCTCAAGGTGACCTGCAGCACCGCCTGATTCATACGCTATTGTCTTATTGACGAATGTCCAGGCTTCTTCGAGATCTTCAGCAGGTGCACGTCCGACCCAGATATCGGGATAGAGGTCTATGTCGTCATCAAGCTCACCCCACGTGTCATCACCGTCAAGATTCCATGAACCGTCCAGATCAGAAAAGTACAGGTCGCAGGGAAGACTGTCGTCCCGTCCGCCACCGGTATTGTATGTCATTGCATAAGCATACCTGCATGGTATGAAGTCGGTATCACCACCAAGAAGCAGGTAATCCAGTCCGTTCGAGGAGTAAGTGTCTATCACATAATTCCTGATCCGTTCCATGTTATCGCATCCCGGCCATGTATATACTACGTCAGTGGTTACCACTTCCGTAAGTATACCGCCCTCTGTCCGCCACAGAGCAAGAGTGTCAAATGGCTCTCGGATGGACTCATCTGTAATTATCAGCATTTGTTCCCCGTCTGTCTGACGGGGCGCTATGAGGTTCCTTTCCCCTGGAACTGTCGTTATTCGTATCTCCAGATCAACAAGCTGCTGTACTGTTCCTCTGACCGGGTTGTATCTGAGAGGAGAAACAATCATCTCCGCGCAGGGAACGCCGTTTCTGTATCCGGTGCCGGTCAGTTCCGCAGGCGATGCAGGCCAGAACGAATCCTGTTCGTAAACCTCGACTATTCCAGGTAAACCTGTAAGGGGTGTGGTTGCGGAAAGTATCGTGGGAGGAGGGAGCGGCCGGAGGCTCCAGGTTCCGGATATGTCTTTCCAGGAGGCATGAACGATCTCCATGGACGACGCAATCTCACCATGCTGCAGAGTGACCCATGCCGGGTGGATAGGAAGATCGGGAAAGCCCGGTATCCAGCCGATCATACAGTCGGGGATACCTGCGAAGCATTCACCGGTTTCCGTGTAATGAAATTCAGGTACTTCGACTGGCAGTTCCAGGGTTGCCGTGTGGAGCCATCCACTGAGTGCAAGTGCCAAGATACATTCTGTAAAAACCATATGAGTATCCTTTTCGTATTTAGGATCTTATAGCAGAAACTCAGATCAGCAAACTTATCAACAGGTTCAATTCAAAATACTCATTTATTACAATGTGCCGAAACAGAGCGTTTGCGTCAATAGTCATCTGACTCTTTGACTTGAAGTTCCCTTATATCGGTCAGGACTTCTTTCTACCCAGTAATCTGTCAATAGCTCCTGTTAATATGGAGATGATTACAGCTGCAAGCACTGCCCACCAGTAGCTGGCCATATAGAATCCGCCTATCCATTTGTTCGCAATTATCAGCACCAGACCACTGATAAGAAATCGTGACAAACCCAGAGTCAGCAGATAAACAGGACATGTCATCAGATTGAGCAGCGGCGCAAGAATGAAATTCAGCAGGCCGATTATCGCGGCAGCCCAGACAATGGACCAGAAACCGGCAAACTCCATGTTAGGGCCGAGTATCAATGCTGTCAGCCAGAGAGAAAGTCCGGCAACCAGCCACGCGCCAATAAGTTTCTTCACACTTTCTCCTTTATCTAAAAATACACCATAGTATATAAAAGTAATTGAAGGTTGCTATCCTTTTTACAATCTGTAGCCGGAAGGCGGTACCATTCAGCTATATGATCAGGGACATCAGTATTCGATTCTGTTCCTTTCTCATCACCGGAGCAATCAAAGGAAATAACCGGTGTTGACTCATTCTTCACGGATAAGTACACTACTCTGTCAGTAACAAATAATCAATTCTTAATCGAAAGGTTGAAAAATGAGACCAGCGCTTCTAATCATCGGGGTTCTAACAGCAATCAGTTTTGGTGACATGGGTGATGTCATCAGCACGATCCCTGCGCCAGGCGGCAACCCTGACGGACTCACCTGGATAGACGGAAACCTGTGGATTACAAGTGACGATGATTTCATGATCTATGAGATCGACCCTTCAAACGGGAACATTCTTTCTTCAATTACCAGACACGGTAACGATTGTCTTACAGGGCTTGCATACGACGGCACTCAGCTGATATCCTGCTGTCACCCGATGATATATTTCCGTGATCTTCCATCCGGAACCGTGACCGATTCAATTCTGGGTCCGGACGCTACCTGTAACGAGGGACTTGCCTGGGACGGAGTTTCCATCTGGAGCACGAACTGGAGTGGTAATTTCGTTTACGAGCTTGATCCTGAAACCGGAGTGGAAATCAGTTCTTACTACCCCCAGAACGGCGGCGTCGGTTATGAAGGTCTTACAGGTCTTGCCTGGGACGGGTTCTACCTCTGGGTGACCGATCAGGACTCTGATATGATCTTCGCCAACATCCCCGGGGACCCATACCCATGGAAAATGTTCCCCGCACCGTGTGGTGTAGTACAGGATCTCGCCTGGGACGGTCAGTACCTCTGGACTACTGATTACACCTCCGACTCTCCCCTGGTATATCAAATCGATCCGGGGCCACCAGCGGCTCTTACTCCTGCAACATGGGGAAGTATAAAAACTGAGTTTTAAGCCTATCAGTATAGAGACGGATTCCTTCAGGCATCACTTCCTGCTGGAATCCGTTTCTCTTACTTCAAGAGTAAACAATCGATCAATTGAAAGGAACCGGCAGTAGATCATGAAAAGAATTCTTGTTCCCGTAATACTCCTGCTGATTGTATGCATCTCCTCAGCAGATGACCCCAATGGATCCATCGAATATATAGGGGAGATCAAAATTCTGAATCTCTGGGGCAGCTGGGCAGATATGGGATATGCTCATGGTTATCTGCTCGGACCCAATATCAAAGAAGTCTTCGAGAATTACTTCCTGGAAATGGTAGGAGGATCCTCAAATTTCGAATTAATCAGAGGTTTTTTCCTGGTCTATTTTGTTATTCCTTCCGAGTTCCAGGAATACACTCAAAATATGGTTATCGGTCTCTCAGATACTATCAGCATCTACTCCGATTCTCTGGGTAGAAATATCGATTACATTGATGTCTGTGTAATATCCGCCACACCTGATCTTTCCGCTTTAGAGGGAGTTAAGACATTCATGTGCTCAAGTGTCAGTTCATGGGGAGAAGCGACAGAAGAAGATCCTGAACTTAATGAATCACCTGCTGTCTCACGTAACCTTGATTTCTACATAGATACAGGGAGTTTGATTCTGGATAATAATATTCTGATCACTCTTGAACCGGACTCAGGCCAGGACTGGATAGCGATAGGCTTTCCCGGTTTCGCGGGGTGCCTGTCCGGGATGAACGAATCCGGTATAAGCGCATGCCTGAACATGGGCAATCATCAGGGAACCAGTCAGTATACCACGCCATTCGTTCCAATCTGCATGGCTCAGGCTATAGGGCTTTCAGATCTGGATTTCAACGGCAGCGGTACATGTGACGTTGAAGACATGCAAAATGCTCTTACAGAATGGAACAGATG
>DAOWNO010000186.1 GCA_030642525.1 Candidatus Aegiribacteria sp. | reverse complement strand
CTTTCAACAACAGGAACATATTTCTCAGATGTTACAAAATTCACTCTTGAGGAGGAAGACAGATGCGTCGCAGCGGGTTGAGCAAGCACAACATCACCGAGTGAATGAAGTCGAATCAGAACAGCTTCATTCATTTGAGAACTGCATATCATAAAGTTTTCTGTATTTCCCATTCTTCTCTAGCAATTCGCTGTGTGTTCCCTCCTCCGCGATCATTCCATCCTCTATATAAAGCACTCTGGATGCCTTCCGGATCGTGCTGAGCCTGTGCGCGATAACCAGAGCGGTTCTTCCTTCAATCAGGGCGTCTATCGCTTTCTGCACAAGTCTTTCCGAATGTGTATCAAGAGCGGATGTGGCTTCATCAAAAATAAGAATATCAGGATCTTTGAGCACAGCGCGTGCAATAGCCAGTCTCTGTTTCTGTCCACCCGATAATCTGTTTCCTCTTTCAGCTATGACCGTGTCAAATCCTTCTTGAAATTCCTCAATGAAATCCAGAGCATTCGCTACGGAAGCAGCCCTTTTAATATTCAAGAGGGGTATGCTAACCTCTCCGTATGCAATGTTGTTGCGAATAGAATCGTTGAACAGGACGGTTTCCTGGGTAACTACTCCCAGGCAGCTTCTTAGGTCTTCTAAACTGATGTTCCTCAAATCGATTCCGTCAATCAGAATATCGCCTGAACTCGGATCATAGAACCTTGGAATCATGTCTGCAATTGTACTCTTTCCTCCGCCACTGGGTCCGACAAGAGCTACGATTTCTCCCTTCCTGATAGTAAAGGACATATCTGTAAGTACCTGAACACCCGGTTCATAACTGAAACAGACATTTCTGAATTCAATCGAATGTTGAAATGAAGTGAAAGGCACTGGATTCAAAGGTCTATTTATCGATGGAGATCTGTCGAGAAGACTGAATACCCTCTCTGCTGATGCCAGCCCTGTCTGTATGCGGCTGTTAGCTCTGCTGATTGTTTTGATCGGCTTCATCATTGAAAGAGCGGCAGCCAGAAACACAAGAAAGCGTCCAGTTGTGAGAGATCCCCCCGCAAGAATTTCCTTTCCGCCATAATACATCAGGAATCCGCTTGCAATTGCGCCCATAATCTCCGTTACCGGGCTTGCAAGGGCTCTCTCGCGTTGAAGAGAAGTCTCCGTCCTTCGGTGAACATCAAGTATTCCGGCAAATTTGTATACTTCGAATTTCTCCATGCAGAACGCTTTTACTACTCGTATTCCAAATATCGTTTCCTGCAGTATGGCTGAAAAATCCGCAAGTCTTTCCTGGGCAAAATGGGTTTTCCTCCTCAGCCTGCGACTTATTATCAGAATAAAGAGCATCGCCGGCGGAAAAATCAGAAGAGTGAAAAGAGCAAGCCGCCATGAAGCCAACACTGCAAGTCCAAGGTACACCAGCAATAGCAGAAATTCGCGAGGTATGCTCATAAGCATCTCTGTCATGGCCCAATTCATATTACCAACATCTGATGTGAATCTCGACATGATATCTCCGGATCTTGCAGTGCTGTAAAATCCCATATCAAGTTCAAGAAGATGAGAGTATAGTTTTTCTCTGATATCTCTCACCACTCCCTGTTCGGCTCTTGATAGAAAAAATACCTGCATGAATCCAAGAATATTTTTCAGCATAACCATCAGAATGAGTCCCATAATTATCGCGATAAGAACCTGCTGCGGTTTTGATGTTCTGAAACTTTCTCTCAATGCTTCAATCACTTCACCGCAAGCAGATGCGGTTTGATTCGGACTTAATGAGATTAGCGCAGATCCTAAACTGCTGAAAGCAGGAACTGCATTCCGCTTCAGTACAAGTGTAAAATCATCGTATTCTTCAAGATCGCTTTCTCTGGAAAGAACATCGTCAAAAAGCGGAAGAATCATACCCAGGGATGCCCCGCTGAACAGCGCAAAGAATAAAAGGCATATTACGGCCCCTGTAATCCATTTCCAGTATGGACGGACAAATGACAGTATTCTCATAGAGGTGCTTTTCTTTTTCATAGTAGACACTATCTTCACAATAATGAGTGTTCAGGTCAAGGAAGCAATCACTGGAACAATTACATGAATATGTGGTATAATACTTAAGACAGGAACGAAACGAGTTTAAAGGAGAGAGTTTTGACTGGAAGAATCATTACCAACAAACGCACATTAAAGGATCCGCGATCTGACTCAATGCTCATGATCGATCTTTGCAATGGTGATGAAGACGCATTCTCAGAGGTTATAAGACGTTTTCAGGCGCCTATCTACTCACTGCTCATCAGAATGCTCGGAAACGAGGAAGACGCGCAGGAGCTCCTGCAACTTACCTTCTGCAGAGTTTACAGATACAGAGAAAGATTTGATCCCGAACGAAAACTGGTAAACTGGATATTCACCATCGCAAGCAATCTGGCTAAAAAGGAATGGCGAAGAAGAACAAAATGGATCAATGTCCCTCTGGAATACGTCCATCTTACAAGTCCCGGCAAAACAGCTCCCCATTACGATGCGGGACGAGTGCAATTGAAAGCTTCGATTGAGGAAGCTATCGACAGACTTCCTCATCATTATCGTGAGCCTTTCATTCTCAGAGAAAAAGAGGATATGTCTTACGAGGATATCGCTGAGATCCTTTCAATTAAACTCGGAACAGTTAAATCAAGAATAAACCGGGCAAGAAGTTGTTTAAGAGAACATCTCGAAGATGTATGGGAAGAATGGAAATGAACTGCTCAAGAGCTTTGAAACTTATCAGTCTCGTAATCGACGGAGAGGCGACAGAACAGCAGAAAAGACTGCTTGATTTTCACCTGATGGGCTGTGACTCATGCAAAAAAGCTCTCCTAATGTTAAAAGACATCTCCATCCAGACCCGTGATCTTCCAGCACCCGCTCCTCCTGAAAATCTCGAATACATGATTCGTGAAATGATCAGTAAAACTCAGAGTATCCATAAATCCAGATTCAAATATCGCAGCATATTCCTTGCTGCTCCGGCAGTTGCCGCTCTTTTAATTCTCTCTATCACTCTGATCCCTGTATCGGACGCCCCGGATAACATTCTCGATATCGGGATGACCGATCTGATGCACATAACATCCAAGATCGATCAGGTTCATATGTCATCCAAATCAAGGATAAGAACAGCACCTCTTTCTGTCTATTCCAGGCAGGCAAGCCTGATTTCCTTCTAGGATAGTAATGATCTTTTTTCTTCTCCTCCTCTCCTCGATTCTCACAACAGAATCGAACATTACAGGACAGGTTCACTCGATGAGAACCGGAAGTATGCCGGGAACAGTCGAGCTTTCCTCTGCAGTTTCAATATCCCCTTCTCACGCAATTGCTCTTTGCATATTCTATCCCGGCACGCCGGTCATCCTGGATATGGATACCGGGATGATCCAGCCTGATTCAATCGTCTTTTCTCCAGACCTTGGAATAGTCCTGCTTATTTTCAAGGAAGAGGTTTTTCAGGATTACCAGATTCCCTCAGACCATCTTCCTCGAATTGGGGAAACACTGCAGATAGTAGGACAGGAATTGAACGGAACATTTACTGTTGAGGGAACGATAATGGAACAGTATCCCGATGGAGCTGTTCTTCTCGCTTCTGAGCTGAGGGAAGGACTGATGGGAGCTGCCGCCTTTGACGATAACGGCAGGTTTGTCGGTATCATTACAGGCACAATACAGCCGGAATTTCAGTTTCCTGAAAATACCGATCAGGATTATCTTGTTCTATATCCAAGTCAAATCTGGTATATGTGGGCGCAGCTGGCAATACAATCAGAAGAATACACCGGACAGCCGTTCGGCGTGACAGCACTATCAAGTATTTCACTCAACCGGAACAGATCGTCAGGAATTCAGCTTGTCTCTGTAACCGAGAACAGTACTGCATGGAATGTCGGTCTGAGGCCGGGGGACCTGATTACACATATAAACAACATCCCTGTCTATCATCCGGAGACTCTCAGGGGTTTGCTGATTCTATCGGAAGATACTCTTGACGTCAGGGTTCTAACAAGAAATCGGGAGAGATCTATTATTATCCCTCCCTGTAATTAAGAATTAGTCCGCATATTTCACCAGGTTTTGCGAATGCGAAACGGTGTAGAAGCGCTCTCAGACAAGGCATGCGAATGAGATCGACGAAGATGTATTGTATATACTTCAAGGAAGGTCGATTGAGCATAACGCAGTATGCGAGTGTCTTATGCGCCGTTGCAGTAGTAATTCTGGTGAGATATGCGGATTAGATTACTTCTTCAAGATATAAACGGTTTCATTCTCAGCTGAACAGATAACAGCTCTCTGACCGTCACTGCTTAAATCAATGCTTTGAGGATATCCGAATTCCATGGTCCTGTGTTCAATCTGTCCGCTTTCGGCAACAATGATCATTCCGATATTCTCACATGCAGCGTATCCATAACTCCCGTCAGGCATTGAAGCTGCCGTTGTCGGGACAACAGGGAATGTTATCATTTTGTATAAATCACAATTTTCCTTTTTTATATACCAGAGTTCATTGCTTCCCTCCACAACGGCGCAGATAAATCCCGGAGGTCCCGGGAAAAGACTTATAACAGCACCCGGAACTGAACATGATCCTGTTTCTGTCCATGTTTCAGTATCAAAAGCCGCTATGACCATTCTGGATCCACCGGCAAGAAATATCACATCTCCGTTCTGATCCGCAGAAATCCCCTGGCAATCATCCAGCAGTTTCGATGGGATGCCGGAAACTTCATGTGTAAGCAGATCAACCATTGTCAGACAATCGTTTTCATGTACTATCCAGGCGGAAGCATCGACGGCTGATATGGAAATGAATTTCGCCCCGCTGCCGATATTCAGAGGAGGATCAAGGTGTTCTCCAACCAGATCAACAGGATAAAGCAGACTGTCAGTCAGAACATAAGCGTAGCCGTTAATATCAGTATCCCCGAGATCACGAATTTCAACACGGGCATCGAG
>DAOWNO010000315.1 GCA_030642525.1 Candidatus Aegiribacteria sp. | reverse complement strand
CTTCTTCCATGCACTGAAGGAAAAGTGCTTTTCAATGGAATCCCTATGGTTGACATGTCAAAGGAATACATGGTTTCTGAAATCGGTTATGTGCCGCAGGAATCCATACTTTTCAGCGAATCGGTGAGAGAGAACGTTAAACTCGGAAGAAAGATATCCGACAGTGTAATTACTGACTCTCTGAGAATTGCCGGACTGGACGGGACCGAACTCGATGCAGGCGCTGAAACTGTCCTGGGTCAGGGCGGAACGGTGTGAGCGGAGGGCAGAAACAGAGAATTGCCATTGCTCGAGCAATTGCAGGCAAACCATCAGTGTTCCTTTTTGATGATTGTACAGCCGCTCTTGACGCTGAGAAGGAAGAGGCTTTCTGGAAAGAGCTGGAAGCAGCCAGGCGGGACTCTCTTGTCCTTGTAGTTACTCACAGGGAAGCGACTGTGAGGCGAAGCGACAGGGTGATATTCATTCATGAGGGAAGATTGAACGCGTTTGATACTCATCAGAATCTTTTACGGAACAATGAACTTTACAGGCTTGTTCTCGCAGCGGAGATGGTGTGACATATAAACCGGGCTACCTAAAATTGCTTGAGAGCGGAGAGCTTCACAGAAGAATTGCCTTGCTTCGGCAGCATCTTGAAAAATGCCGTCTCTGTCCCCGCATGTGTGAAGTTAACCGTATCAAGGGTGAAAGGGGATTCTGCGGAGCGGGAGTAACGCTGGAGGTTGCCTCTTTCTGTGCGCATATGGGAGAGGAACCGGTGCTTACCGGGAAATCCGGTGTAGGGAACATCTTTCTCGGGCGATGTAATCTGCGCTGTGTATTCTGTCAGAATCATTCAATCAGTCAGCCTGAAGGAACCGTACCGGCGAGCTGGGGGAAGACCCCTGAGGAAGTAGCTGAAATGCTTCTGGATTTTCAGGAGCGGGGTTGTAAAACCGTCGGTTTTGTAACTCCGACACATTATGCTCCACAGATATTTGAAGCTGTTGCCCTTGCTGCTGAAAAAGGACTGAGTATACCGCTGATTTACAACAGCAGCGGATACGATTCTATAGAGCTTCTGAAAATGCTTGACGGTCTCGTGGATATATACCTGCCTGATTTCAAGTACTGGGACTCTGATTACGCGGAAAAGTATTCGGCGGCCTCGGATTATCCTGAAACCGCCAGGAAAGCGGTACTTGAGATGCACAGGCAGGTCGGTCAACTGCAAACTGATAGCGACGGAGTTGCTCTCCGGGGTTTGATAATCCGTCTGCTGGTACTTCCAAACGGGATATCAGGCTCTGAAAAAGTATTGAGATTCATTGCCTCGGAAATCGGTAAGGATACTTTCGTGAGCCTGATGTCTCAGTATAATCCGATGCATCATGCGAAAGACTATCCTCTTCTTTCCAGAAAACTCAAACCATATGAATATTCGGAAATCGAGAATGTACTCCTGTCTCTGGGATTCGAATACGGCTGGACGCAGGATCCGGTTACCTCTCCGGATAACTATCTCCCCGGAAACGACTTTATATTCTGAGAGTTTCATTGACCTCCGATCACAGGTCATGTATTCTCATTAGTAGCAGATAATTGTTTCTGTATTGAGAATGAAGAAGGTAACAAATGAAACTGTCACTATTCATACTGATACCTGTTTTCTGTTTTGCAGCAGCAGGTCAGAACCTGGAGCAGACAGACTGGTCCGGAGGTCCCGGAGAGCAGGGTCCGCTGTACTATTTCAATGACACATTCTGGACCAGTCAGCAGATAGAATGGGAAACAACAGGTAAAATATTTCTGAAATTCGAGCGGACACATCAGAATTTTTCGGAATCCTGTTTTCCTGCAACAAGTACTTATCCGGATTCCGGTGTTCTTGAATCAGCTCTCGCGTGGGTGCCAATGGCAACAAGCTGGGAAATCATCTGGGGCAATATTGAATGGATTTCAAATGAACCTGTGAACACATCTGTCAGTTTCCAGCTGAGAACAGGCATGACTCCGGCAACTATGGGAGAATGGACCGATCCGATAACGGAATCGGGAACTTACCTCGGCGATATTCTGCCTGACACAATCTTGCTTATCCAGTACAGAGCCATTCTGAGTACTGCGGATCCAGGCTTAACCCCGGAACTGGAATGGGTTCAGATAGAAGGATGGTATCCAGGAGGAATAGAAGATCCTTTTTCCAGCGGCGATCAATATGAAGCTCTTTCGATAACACCTAATCCATCGTTCGGCTCCGTTACGGTAAATGTGAATCTGTTATCATCTTCATCCCTTGTGAGAGTTCGGGTGTATGATCTTGCCGGAAAGCTGATCAGAACAGCATTTGAAGGAGAACTGCAGCAGGGCGGCCATTCATTCAAAATGAACGATCTCACTTCCGGAATATATTTTGTCAGGCTGGAATCAGATTGCGCGAACGACTTGAAGAAAGTGGTGATTCTGGGGAACTTCCGGTAATTTGTCCAGTGCGCAAATTTCTGCAATATCACTGTAAGTTGATCAAGTGTGATGCGTCCCCTGGAGGAGGCCGCGGACTGCTTTATCAACTTGCGTGGCAGCCATGATAGCTGAGACTACCGCAATGCCGTCTGCTCCCGCCTTTCGAACAGTATCCGCATTTGTCAAATTGATACCGCCGATAGCGATCAAAGGCAGAGGAGTAGCCTTTTTCAGCATGCCGACAGCATCAAGCCCGAGCGGTTTTTCAAGATCGGTCTTCGTGTCGGTAGCAAAAACCATATTTGCCGCAATGTAATCAGCTCCATATTTCCAGGCGGCAACAGCTTCGTCAACTGATCTTACGGAAATACCAATAACCGCTTCAGGTCCAAGCAGTTTTCTTGCGGTTGCCGCTGGCAT
>DAOWNO010000085.1 GCA_030642525.1 Candidatus Aegiribacteria sp. | reverse complement strand
GTGAAAAACGCTCCTGTAATAACCAGCAGGATGAAAAGAACCGCGAGTCCGTAGATTATATGCTTGATGCGTTTCATTTCTCACCTCCCGCAAGATTATAATGTGTAAGCGCACCGGCCGACTCGTCAACAACTGTTATATCAGCAGCATCAAGCAGGGCTGCAAGTGTCTCGAGATGAAGTCTTACAGATGTTACGTGCGGACTTTTTCGGTACTCTTCGGCCACTGCGGTGAATCTGAAGGCTTCACCTAATGCCATGTTTACCCTTTGAGCGCTGTATCCCATTGCGGCATTCACAACTACAACGGAATCCGCAAGCGCCTGAGGTATCTTCTGATTCCTGTAGCTTTCTGACTCGTTGATGTACGCCTGCATGTCTTCCCTGGCTGTGGCTACATCCTTGAACGCAGCGGAAACTTCCTGGGGAGGCTGCACATCCATAAGCTGGACAGCGACAATATATACGCCCATTTCATATTCATCGGCCAGATACTGTATGAGGTCCATTATTCTGTTCTGAATATCGAGCTTTCCGGTGGTCAGAACGGCGTCAATCGCATTATTTCCAACAATGAGTCTCGTGCTGGATTCAGTGATATCCCTCAGTGTGCCATACTGATCATGCACATTGAACAGGTAATCGGTGGCGTTGTTGATCCTGAACTGCACAATAATGGCAAGATTGATGATGTTCTCATCACCCGTGAGCATCTGCGCTTCAGCCAGCATTTCACGGTCATTAGTAAAACTCTTGTATGAAGGGGGATCTTCGGAAAGAGTTCTGAATCCTATTTCAATGCGCTGCACGATATTCACAGCCGGTTTGTACACCGTCTGGACAGGCCAGGGCCATTTGAAGTGAAAACCCGGCTCCGTTGTGGAAGTATATCTGCCGAAAGTAAGCACTACTCCCACTTCTTCCGGATCAACAATGTAAACCGGTCCTCCCAGAAGGAACCACAGTAAAACTAACAGAGCCAGTATTCCCAGCTTGTACTTCCGCGGGAATAATTTTCCGGATCTAACGACTTTCATTCCAACCTCCAAACTTCTCATTCAAAATGAATGTGTAATTATGCTACAGGTCCTTAAGTTTACGCTGAAGCGTACGGCGGCCAATACCAAGGAGATCTGCTGCTTTAGTTCTATTTCCACCGGTAAGCTCAAGCGTTTTTCTGATGGCAAGGTTTTCAAGCTCATCAAGGTTCACAGGCAGTTCCGTCTGAAGTACAGTAGTTTTCCCCGATGGCGCTCCGGCAATTTCTGATGGAAGTTCCTCAACGCTGATTCTGCTGCCTGATATAATCAGAAGGCTTTCCATCAGGTTTCGCAGCTGGCGCACGTTTCCAGGCCAGCTGAATGATACAAGATGCTCAAGGGCATCGGGTGTAATGAAGGGAAGAGGGAGTCCGTGTTTATCGGCTGCCTCCCTGAGGAATGACATGGCCAGCATCGGGATATCACTTCTTCGGGAACGAAGCGGGGGAATGTGAATTTCCACAACTTTCAGACGATAGTAAAGATCTTCTCTGAATGTTCTTTTTCTGACAGCCGATTTGAGATCGGTGTTTGTTGCGGCGATCAGTCTCACATCAATGAGGTGAGACGTGTTGCTTCCAAGTCTTGTGACTTCGCTATCCTCGAGTATACGAAGCAGTTTTACCTGGATATCAAGAGGAATCTCTCCTACTTCATCAAGAAGAAGCGTCCCCCCGGAAGCGGCTTCGAACTTACCCTCCCGCAGTAGATCAGCGCCTGTGTAGGCTCCTCTTTCATGTCCGAACAGTTCATCCTCCAGAAGAGTACCGGGTATCGCTGCACAGTTAAGAGCAAGATACGGCCCTGTCCTTCCGCTGAGAGCATGAATCTGACGGGCAAGCACATCTTTCCCGGTTCCACTCTCACCGGTGATGAGGACAGTTACCTTCACAGGAGCAACGCGTCCGGCTTTCCTGACAACCTCGCCCATGGCGCGGCTTCGATAAAGAAGCCGGGAAGTATGCAGAATATTCTTTGATTCCGATACCGAACTGTTTTCAACAAACCTGATTGAAAAGGAAAACGCTCTTTGTATAGCGGCCTGCAGGACCTGTGTATCGTTTATGTTCAACAGAATATCGACTGCGCCGGATTTCATCCAGGAGATTGCATCGAACGCGCCTGTTGTCCTGCCATGAATGACAACCCCCGCTGCAAGGTTAGCTTTCTGCAGTGTCTCAAGAAATCCTGACATATGCATATCACCGATTGTCGCCGAAATCACGACAGCGTTGACAGATCGGGATCTTATTCGACGAAGAGTCCCCCTGGCATCCGACTGGATACTCACGCTGTATCCCATCGCTGAGATCCTGTTTTTCAGATCTTCAGCCCTCTCCCGATTCTCATCGGCGACAAGAACCGTTCCTCTACCGAGTGCAGTTACCAAAACAGTCTCCTTCGATACGTTCGGTTGTTGTCAGACATGCCATCAGTTCCGTTCACCGGGTTCCTTTTCAAGAAGGAAGGGAGGCATTACCAGCACATCAATGCCCGTTCCATAGAAACAGCGTATCGCATCAACGGGTGTTGTTACTATGGGTTCTCCCTTTACATTAAAGGATGTATTCAGGATTACAGGGACTCCTGTCCTTCTGAAAAAGCTTTCTATCACGTCATAATAGAAAGGATTGGTCTTTCTGGTCACAGTCTGGACCCTCGCTGTTCCGTCAATATGAGTTACAGAGGGAATGTCGCTGATCTTTTCCGGAAGCACAGGGTAAGTCTTGTTCATATATCTTGCAATGGTACATCCTTCAAAATACTCATGGGCTTTCTCCTCCAGGCAGCTGGGGCAGAAAGGTCTGAATGATTCTCGATGCTTCACAACCCTGTTGACTATATCCTTCATGTCTGCCCTGCGGGCGTCAGCAAGAATGGATCTGTTGCCAAGAGCCCTTGGACCGAATTCCATCCTGCCGTTGAACAGCCCTACAACCTTTCCCTGTTCGATCAGTTCAGCGGTCATGTCCGCAAGATCATCGGGTCTGCTCCACCCGAGTCTGGCCATTTCCAATGCGTCACGGATTTCCTCTTCGGAAAATTCGGGACCAAGGTACATGCTGGAAGGAGGAACAAGTGGAATTTCAGGATAATTCTTCCGGTGAACGTGTACTGCCGCCCCTATGGAAGTTCCTGCATCATGTGCAGCGGGAAGAGGATACGTTTCTTCAAACCCGGATTCCTTCTCAATCAGTCCATTCATCACGCAGTTCAAACCGACGCCTCCTGAAATTACCAGCCTGTCCATCCCCGATATTTCCCTGAGATACTCAGCCAGCGAAAGACCAACCTCCTCCAGAGCTTTCTGAGCGGAACATGCGATATTCATGTGAAGAGAAGTAATGAAGGCTCCGGGTACTCTTCGCGGACCGATGATTCTCTGTACTTCATCTCCGAAGCTGGCTGAGTGAACACCCATACTAATATCAAGAAGTTTTGTATTCAGATGTATTCTGCCTCTGCTGCTGCTGATTATTTTCCTGAAGATCTCCAGAAATTCCGGCTCTCCATAGCTGGAAAGCCCCATTATTTTGTACTCGTCATTGTCCGGCATGAAACCGAGGTGTTTCGTAACAGCACTGTAATAGATTCCCGGTGAATCGGGAAATCTTGAAGAAGAGTGTATTTCCATCCCGGCAGGCGTAAAACTTGCAAGTATGCTGGTGTCTCTTTCACCGACTCCATCCATTGTAAGAACAGCAGCTGATTCGAATCCCGAACAGTAACAGGCAGCATCAGCATGAGCGATATGATGTTCAACAAAATCAACACCGGCTTCAAGAGAACTTCCAAGGTGATCGGTAACGATTGTTTCTATCGCACGCATTTTTTTAGCACCGTTCAGCTGCGAAAGGAGAAAATTCAATCCTCCGTTCTTCAGGAGGTAATGTCTGCTGTAGAAGATATTCTCGCGCATAACAAGTCCTGGAAGCATATAGAAAGCGATATGATCAATTTCGCCGGGGCTTATCGAAGCCCTTTCAAGCACATAATCCACTGCTTTTTCAGGATAATTCGCATAATGCTTGATTCTTCTAAATCGTTCTTCCTCCGCGGCAGCGACAAGCTTTCCGTCAATAAGGAGCGCGGCTGCCGCATCATGCTTGTAGCAATTAAGCCCCAGAATTATCGCCATTTCACTCCTGATCGATGTTGTTGCATCTGTGCTTCCTGCGTCTACGCAAATTCAATTGTGTTTCCATGTCAACCTTACAGCTTTTCGGCAATACGACACTGTATAGCGGATATCCTGCTTTCGCTTACCAGGCTCAACCAGTCCGGCAAGCAGTCTGCCTGAAGAAAGCAAAGTCATAAAAATCCTGAAACCTGTTATTGCGCCATATTTTCCGTGCTTTCTGAGAAACCGTATTTTCCCCGGAATATACCTCAGCCAGGTTTCCCGTCCAAACATCTGACGAGCCGCTACTCCTTCCAGGTGAACAACCGAAGCTGCTGGAACAAACCATACTTCCCATCCGGATCTGAAAAATCTGTATTGCAGATCTGTCTCTTCATGGTAGAAGAAATAATCTTCATCAAACAGTCCTGTGTCCAACAGAGCCTTTCGGCGGAACGCCATAACCGCTCCCACAAGCCAGTCAACTTTCTGCTCCTTCAGATGTGAAGAGTGAATCGCTGTTTTCTTTTTAAGAAAAGGCAGGTGCTCTTTTATCAATTTCCCTGGAAATGGAAAGTCTCTCATGGATGGTTGAAGTGATCCGTCGGGCCATAGAAGTCGAGGGCCGGCCATTCCTGCTTCCGGATGTCTCTCAAGAGCGTCAACAAGCAATTTCAGACTTCCGGGGGAGAAAACCGTATCATTGTTTGCCAGAACAAGTATCTCATCATCAGAATTGTTAATAACGCGATTCGCTCCGGCAGCAAAACCAAGATTGCGTTCCGCTCTTATCAGAGAAAACCATGGTTCCCCGCCAAACTCCTCTTCGGCAGCTCTGTCAGAATCATCTGTGGAACAGTTATCCAGAACAATCAGCCTGGCCTGCAGTTCTATCAATTGCGGAGCAATAGAATTGATCATATCATTCAATACTTCAGCGCCATTCCAGTTCAGTGTGATTACTGCTATTCTGTTCATTCTGTTACTCCGCAGAGCTGGCTGTCACACATGTTCCGGAATTGAATGAAAGCATCCATATCGGACATGGGAAGATTTCTCCGGTGAGAACTGTAAAACAGGTAAGGGTCGATCGGATTACCGTTTTCATCGTTTATCTGATAATGCAAGTGAGGTGAAGTGGAAGTCCTTCCGGTTGTTCCGACATAACCGATTACATCTCCCTTCTGAAGCGTTACGCCCGGGACAACACCATCTGCAATCGCGCTGAGGTGAAGAAACACCTCAGAATAACCGATGCCAATACTGATTTCCACGCAATTCCCATTATACTCACGATTCCAGTTCGTCCTTGACACGGTTCCCCCCCTGCAGGTTCGTACAGATGTGCCTTCGGGAGCCTTGTAGTCTACACCAGCATGTATGTGATTACCTCTGGGTTCTCCGTAGGGTCCGGTCATTTCTTCAAAAGTGGTCACCGGCATGTAATTCAGAAATCGCATAACTTCAGTTCCATCAGCATAATAATGTGATGCCCAGTTATCTCCGGTCATCTGGAAACTGTACACCGACAATGGATTATTGTTTGTGCCTTCCTTTGGCACATAGCGAAGCGCGGCAACCCGGTTTTCCCTGCCGGTCTCGCCAAGCAGCACATATAGAGAATCACCGGCGTTCATGCCTCTCCATGGATCTGTGTCCCACCACATACAACGAACTATGTGAGCTCCGAGGATATCAGGATTTTCCACTTCATCTCGAAGGCTGGCATAAATGGATCCGTTAATCTCAAAAGCTAATCTGCTCCATCGGTATTCCGGCACGATGGAATCGATCCGGGGAATTTCCAATGTATCAGGCAGCAGTGAATCCGGAAGCGTAGCCAATGAATCGGGAAAAGGAGCTGTGTCAACAGAAGCATCCGCCGCAACAAGACTTATTTGATCCGTGTATATTGAAGAACTGTCAGAACCCGGCAGTTCTGTGGAAACTATGTGTTTCGGCAGAACATCAATCGCCCGAATGATAATCTCCCCTTCTTCAGGTTTTCCTGTACAGGACATCAAAGAAAGAAAGAGCACGGAAAGAAAAATTTCCGCTACATATAATGCTTTATTAACCTTATGACGTTTCGTCAAAATATTGACATCTCTCGGGATTGTGTTACCATACATACATCATGAATATGAATAATACGAAGAAAAGCAGAATACTGGTAATCGATGATGAAATATCAATTACATCTTCTCTTAAGAGAACACTTGAGGTGGCCGGATATCTATGCGATACGGCTAACTGCGGAAGGGATGCTCTTAAAAAACTCAGAGCGGAAAACACTGTCGATCTTATTATCACTGATATCAGGCTTCCTGATATTTCAGGAATTGAAATTCTGGATATTGTCAGAATAAAATACCCTTTCCTTCCGGTGATCGTGATAACCGGTTACGCCAGTATCGAGAGCACTAAGGAAGCTATCCGCAAAGGCGCGCTTGATTACCTGCCCAAACCGTTTACCAGCGGAGCTTTGATAAATGCAGTCAAACAAGCCCTCAGATCCTCGTCAATGCGCTGCCAATACAAGGATCTTTATCATATTGTCTACCAGAGTTCCAGCATGGAAGAGATCATGGACATGGTTACGCGAGTGGGGAGAACGGAAAGCACAATCCTTATCACGGGAGAAAGCGGCACAGGAAAGGAATTGATAGCAAGGGCAATTCACCGCAATTCCAGACGCTCAACACAGCAATTCGTCACCGTTAATTCAGGAGCAATTCCAGAAGGGCTTTTGGAGAGTGAGCTGTTCGGGCATGTAAAAGGTGCTTTCACCGGTGCGATAGCTACATCTCACGGAAGATTTCATGTAGCGGACGGAGGCTCTCTTTTTCTTGATGAAGTTGGTAATATGAGTCTTGCAATGCAGGTTAAGCTCCTCAGGGTACTTCAGGACGGTGAGTTTTCACCGGTAGGAAGCTCTGATGTAGTTAAAACAGATGTCAGGCTGATAGCAGCAACGAATATGAATCTGGAGCAGGCCATCAGCAGCAAAACATTCAGAGAGGATCTTTATTACAGGTTGAATGTGATTGAGATTCACTTGCCTCCTCTCAGACAGAGAATTGATGATATTCTGCCGCTTTCTGAGTTTTTCCTTTCAAGACTGGCAGGTTCGGAGCATTCAAAGAAGCTTACTCTTTCCTCAACCGCTGTTTCAGCACTTCTGTCCTATCATTGGCCCGGCAATGTGCGTGAGCTGGAAAACATCATGGAGCGAGCGTCTATCCTATGTGACAGTGAATCAGCTTGCCGACCTAAGCCTGGATCTGGCTATTGATCTAGGGGACAGCAACTTCACTGATAACCGACCGTGGTTCAGCCCAACAGACATTAAGCATCGAGAGATGCTGGGTACAGCCGACTCCACAAATACGAACCCTCACGGTACTAGCCTAAATGACTTGGCCGCTGGGCGACTCACATTGTATCAACAGCTTGTCCCCCACGGCGTGGTC
>DAOWNO010000054.1 GCA_030642525.1 Candidatus Aegiribacteria sp. | reverse complement strand
ATGGTGCGTGTCCCGGAAAATAAGACATGCACGCTATGGTGCGTGTCCCGGAAACAAGAAAGGACACAAGATGAGAAATGAGCATCTCAATATTCTCACTCTCACAAGTATAGCACTGATTCTTTTCCTCGCGGTATCCTGCAATTCCCCTGTCGAACCTGATCCTGGAACCAATCCCGGAGGTAATGTGGTTGTGTGGTTCAATGGGCTGGCTAATACAATCGATCTATACTTCCCGGAAAGTGATTTACTTTTATCGACGGCCTACATTACAGGTGATGTACCCAATGATCTGCTTTATATGGGTTCTGACAAACTGGCGGTTCTGAGCTCCATTTCTTCTGTGCTCCAAGTCGTCGATCTATCCGTCTCGGGATCATTGCTGCACGAGATTACATTTCCCGGAGGCAGCAATCCCTGGGCTATGGCTTACAATAACGGCATAATCTGGGTAACTCTTCTACTCACAGACCAGATAGCAGCCGTGTCAACTGATAGCTGGACACTTGGTGAAACAGTGGATGTTTCTGAATATCCATACGGAATCGCTATTGCATCCGGCAGCATATTCGTCAGCCACGGTGACTATACAGAACCCAATCCTCCCGGCGGAGTAACCGTGTTGGATGCGGTGAGTCTCGAGGAAACCGGCTGGATCGACACAGGGCAGAACACAATCGATCTGTGGTATTGCAATGAAACGGGTAACATCCATGCGTTCTCATATACATATACTGATGACGGTGTTATTTCCATCATCGATTCTGCCACCGCAACAATCAAGGCAAAGGTGTATACAGGAGGATGTCCACAATCACCCGTTAAACTGGGCAGTTCCTTCGCCTGCTGTGATGGATTTGGATCTTCAATATTCTTCTATGACGAATCAGGAACATTTCTTTCAACATGGACCCCCGATTCATCAATTACGCTGGCAGGCATAGCAGTCAGCGGGGACACTCTCTATATGACTGACTTTAATGGAGACAAGGTCTATCGTGCTTTCTGGCAGTCTCAAACCCTTCTGAGCTCTCTCACCGCTGGGAACGGTCCTCAGGGAATAATAGCCATAGAGCGATAGAAACAGGGTGCCGGCACCCTTGTTACCCCTGATGAATTTGCCAGTATATGACTTTCTTATGATATTCACCTGTTTCAACAGGAGGTATCATGTCCGCTGCTTCATGTGACCTGCATGTACACTCTAAATATTCAAAAGAATCGGGAAGGTGGATTCTCAGAGCCCTGAAAGCGCCTGAGAGTTTTACGCCGCCTGAACTGATCTATGAGCTTGCAAAAAAGCGAGGGATGGATTTTGTTACCATTACCGATATTAACACAATTGATGGTTGCCTGAGTATTTCTCACCTCCCTGATACTTTTATGAGCGAGGAAATAAGAACTTTTCTGCCTGGAAGAAGAGTTGCGCTGCATATCCTTGTATTCGATCTGACTTCTGAGCAGCACGAAGAAATGATTCCTTTGAGAGATTCGTTCCCGGCACTTCAGGAATACCTGACGGATCAGCAACTTTCTCATTCGCTGGCGCACCCATTCTATTTCCCCGGAACAGACCTGACTCCGGAAGAATTCAAAATGGTCATCAGTAACGTCGATCTTGTAGAATCTCTCAATGGCGGAAGATCACGAGATGAAAATATCTCCGTAATTCCGATTGTCAGATCGATCAGAAAGGATCCGGAATTCAATGGATTTACCGGCGGATCTGACGATCACTGCGGAAGGTTCATGGGGCTCACATATACTGAAGTAAAAGATGCGAATAATCTTAAGGAATACCTGCATGGAGTGAGAAATGGAAAAGGTATCCCGAAGGGTGAGAATGGCAGCGCTATTCGTTCGGCTTACTCTGTCTACTCCATTGCCTATTCATTCTACAGAGACCGACTTACATCCAAGAAAATACCAACCATCGCAACTCTTGCCGCCGACAGATTTTTTCGACCATCCATCAGTTCCGACGAACCGACTGTCTGGCATAAAGCTGATTTCCTTTTTCATCAGTTAATCAAGAAAGCCAGGAAAACCGGCGAATCTGACTTCGAGACGATTTTTGCTGATCAGCTGATTGAAATTGGAAAGGATCTCAATCTTAGATCAGGCAGTCCTGAACTCGAGGCTGAAGGAATAGATGAAAGAACTTTCGAAATCCTCAACAGGCTGAGCAACAGCCTTCTTAAACATTATTCCTCTCTTTTGATCAAGAGGGTATCAGACGGCAGATTACTTGATGCTCTTGAAGCATTTACCGCGCTTATTCCTGTTGTTCTGCTCAACATACCGTATCCTCTGGCTTACCTGAACAGAAAGAAAGGGAGAGAGGCTGTTGAAACTGTTTCAGCAGAGTTGTGTCCCGAGATATTCAACAATCTGAGAGATCCTTCTAAAAGAGTCTGGTTCACCGACACAATCGACGATATAAACGGAGTCTCACGTACAATCCAGAAATACAGCAGGCTGGCGATCGATACAGGAAGGAAAATGGCTGTAATCGCCTCACAGAGCAGACCCCTTTCTTTCCCCGGATGGGTGGTGAACTTCCCTCCGCTCCGCGAATTCCCTGTTCCTGATTACGAATCGAAACTGCTTTCCATTCCTCCGTTTCTCGAAGTGCTTAGATTTGTTGAGGAGGAAGGTTTCGGCATGATGTACATTTCTACTCCAGGTCCGGTAGGATTTGCCGCTCTGGGCATATCGCGTCTTCTTGGAATTCCGGCAGCAGGTATATATCACACAGATTACCCCAGGCATGTTAATCATATCGTTCAGGATGGTAAAATGGGAGAATTAGCGGGATCCGCTGCCGCATGGTTCTACAACAGCGTTGATATCGTGCTTGTCCCCAGCATATTCTACATGAATGACCTTGAAGCCATGGGCATTCCAAGAGAGAGGATGGAGCTGTTTCCAAGGGGAACAGACTGCGATCTGTTCTCACCTGTATGGAGGAGATCCGATGAGTTCGTGAGTAAATATGGTGGAAATCCCGGATCTATCCGTTTTGTATACGCAGGCAGAGTTTCAAGGGAAAAAGATCTTGATATACTAGCCGAAGCATTCCTGAAAGCGAAGGAGTCACTCCATTCTCTTGAACTTTACATATTGGGAGATGGACCATACCTCGGAGAACTTGTCAACGAACTCAGCGGCAGAGGCTGCTATTTCTGTGGAGAACTTCACGGGGAGGATCTATCAATAGCTTACGCCTCAGGGGATATTTTTGTTTTCCCAAGTTCTACGGATACTTTCGGCAACTCGGTGCTTGAAGCACAGGCTTCAGGCCTTCCGGCCATAGTAAGTAACAGGGGCGGACCTCAGGAAATCATCCAACATGGAGAGACCGGGCTTGTTTTTGAAAGTCATAATCCCGAATCGCTTGCCGAAGCGATACTGATGATCGCTTCCAATGAAGAACTGCTGCAATCAATGAGTGCTAAAGCAAGAGAGATGGCAATGTCCAGAACCTGGGAAAAAGCATTCAATGAATTATGGAACATTTCACCGATGGTACTAAGGTCATAATACAGAAATGAATTGATAGAATAAGCTATGTTCATCTGGAAAATAAGACGCCGTTCCCGGCATATTTTAAGAAAACTGACAAGGGGAGGCGGTTTTGCCGTCTTTTTTTCAAGCAAGATCGCTGTTGCACTTACACTCTTTGTTCTGGTTATGACTACCGGTGTAACCGGTTTTCTTATTTTCACTTCACACAAAACAGATGTAGTCAAGAGCAACCTGACGAACAGGCTCGAGGAACTTCAGGCTGTGGATATACCTACCGAAGAGGAAATTTCTGAAAAAGCTCAGATCGAAATGATGCTGGATGAAGACACATTCCTCGGTGAAGTACTGCTGGCTGGATACATGACCTCCATCACCATAACAACAGTTGGTTTCGATGATGTTGTTCGAGATTATGCCTACGAATTCATGAGTGAAAAGTGGAGGAGAGCGTACAATATATGGGTAACCCTTTTCGTAATTATCGCGTACATGGTTATCCTGTATGTGAATGCGAATTTCGTAGCCTATCTTGTCGGTTCACGCCTTGCGGAAACGATGAAGCGACGTTCTCTTCTTAAAGCAGTCTCAAGACTGAATGATCATTATATCATATGTGGCTGTACAGGCGCTGGAACAGTAGTTATCAACGAATTTCTTCGAGTTGGTATACCTGTTGTCGGGATTGATACAGATGACTATCCTTCTCCTGATCTGAGAAAAAGGAAGGGATTCTACTACTTGCCACAGGATCGTTCAGACGAGATTATGCTTAATGATGCCGGAATCCATCGAGCAAAAGGATTTGTCACTGTACTTCCTGACGCAAGTTCAAATCTTTACCTTACTCTCTCCGCGCATCTTCAGAACGACAATCTCAGAATAATAAGCAGAGCGGTTGGAAGCGAAAATGAGTCTAAACTTGCTCTGGTGGGGGCGGATTCCTCATTCACACCTTCAGTTGCTGTTGGAAAAAATCTTGTTGCTGATCTTCTGAATCAGGATACAATGGATTTCCTTGAAAGAATGATCGGGGATCAGGAGCAAAACTGCAGAATGGAGGAATACACTGTTCAAAAAGGGTGTCCATCCATAGGAGCTACTTTAGGTGAACTGGATCTTGGAAGGATTTCCGGAGCCAGGATTTTTGCCGTAATGAAAGTTGACAGAGATATTGTTTACAATCCGGGATACGGATATACACTGGAAGAAGGAGATATCCTGCTGGCAATTGAGTCTCCGGAGCAGCTTCAGGCTCTTGCGAGGGTGCTGGAGCGGGGCAAGCGTATAAGAATGAGAAAATCAAGATGACAGCTTCAGGAAACAGTCAGACGAAGTGCATCGTATGCGGTCTTGGTGAAACAGGAATCTGTGTGGTCAGAGAACTTCTTGATCATGAATTCAGCGTATCTGTTATCGATCGCGATCCGGAAGCCCTCGAGAGAATGCAGGAATTCAAGCAGAACGTTGCTGTGACAGAAGGAAATTGTCTGTTGGACAGTACATTGCAGGATGCTGGTGTTCCAGACGCTGATGTTCTGTATTCCATACTTCCAGATGACAGAAGTAATGTTTTTCTTAGCCTGTCAGCCAGAAGAATCAATCCGCAACTACGTATCTATTCAATTGCATCTGACCCTTCCGCGGAGAAAAAACTGGAACTTGTAGGAGCCAGAAAAACGGTCAACCCGAATAATGCCGAAGGGTTCAGAATATCAAATGAAATGCTCAGACCTAACGTAGTGGTTTTTCTTGATCAGATTGTTTACGCCCGACACAATGCTGCCCGATATCTGAATATCAGGATACCTGAGGGAAGCCCATCGGCTGGATTGTCTCTTTCAAGACTTGAGATACAGAAAATTACCGGAGTCGTGATTATCGCCGTGAGAAGGATAGATAGAAGCATGGTATACAGCCCCTCGGGAGACTTTCGAACGAATGAGGGAGACTCTCTCATAGCCTTTGGAACGAAAGAAGATTCCGATGCCGTTCTAAAACTGCTCTCCCTTGAGCAGGACAGAAAGCACAGGTGGAAAGGTGTTAGGAATGTCTTTCGGAAGTAAGATCTCAAATAATTGGTCGGGGCGGCCGGATTTGAACCGGCGACCCCCTGCTCCCAAAGCAGGTGCGCTACCGAACTGCGCCACGCCCCGTTACCGAAGGCAATATACTACAAACTTAAAGCGCGTTCCCGCAAGAGGTGAATTCCGGAAAATGACTTGACTTTCATAGCCTTATTGTAGCATATTGTATATTCTAACTTAGTATATTACTGCATATTAGTGTATTTCTACATTCCCTGAAACGAGATGATTACAATGTTAAGATTCACTCTTCTCATTCCGCTGATTATTATGGCAGCATCCTCTGCAGAAAACACAATGATTTATGATGATTTCAGTTACTCCATTCCCCATTACTCCATCAGACTTGGAAATATAAGCCGGATTGACATAAAAATGCTTGATGAACAGGGCTTTCTAATCGAATGGGCTCACGGCGATAAGGCCACCCTTTATGTGAACGCCGATCAGGAGGAGTTGCTGCGGTATCTTGGTTTCAAGCCCATATATATCCCGATTCCAGAACCGCTCATCCCTTATCCGTCACTTTCTGACATTTACGATTCTGCTGCGCTTATAGCTTCAAACCATTCAGATATATGTGTTCTTGACACAATCGGCTTCAGCGTACAGAACAGGCCAATTCTGGCCGTGATCGTATCGGATAATCCCGGCGTAGAGGAAATTGAACCCGAGTTGAGAATGCATGGATGCATTCATGGTAATGAGAAGATAGCAACAACTGTCACGCTATGCTATCTGAACAAACTCACTGAAGGCTACGCGAGTGACCCTGACTGCCAATACATTGTCAACAACACTGAAACCTGGATAATCCCTGTGCTCAATCCGGACGGATACAACAGCAGCAACAGGTACAACGCTAACGGCATTGATCTCAACAGAAACTGCAGCTATATGGGCCCTGGGGGAGGAGGGGGTTCGACCGCATTCTCCGAACCTGAAACGGCTGCTCTCCGTGACCTCACCATGCAGAACTGGCCGGATATTGAAAATTTCATAAATCCCTTCTCAACCGGTCTTTCACTTCACAGTGGAGCACAGTGCATTAACACCGTCTGGAACTACACAGAAACACCTTTACCTGAGGATTACGATCTGCTCGATGCCCAGTGTAACAGCTATGCCAATGATCCGGGAATTATCGATTATTTCGGGAGCGGCGGAGCATTCTGGATAGCTCTTCCCGGTGCAAGCTGGTACGCTATAAACGGCGATGTTAACGACTGGAGCTACGGCGAGTGCGGCACCGTCGATTATACGATCGAGACACATGATAATTATGCGCCATCTGACTGGCCTGATATTAATATGGCTCATTACTATGCAACGCTGGACTTCTTCACAACCAGCACCTACGGTATCTGGGGAACTATAACGAATAATTACGGAGACCCGATCGATGCCATGATAGCTATAGGTATTTCTGATGGACTGGATTCAGAAGCTCTGCGGTTCTGCCGCACCGATGTGACTCTCGGAGATTACCATAAAACCCTGGTGCCGGACACGTACGATGTAGAAGTAAGCGCTGAAGGATACGTTCCTCAAACTGTTACTGATGTGGAAGTAGGTTCAGAGGAAAGAGTAGAGGTAAGCTTTGTTCTATACAATGTAGGTATAGAAGATTCCGAAAACGGAGATATCGAAACAGGACAGCTCTCCATTTATCCAAATCCTGCGCAGAGATCCATCAATATTTCACTGCCGATCAAAGGGGTTGGAGGAACAGTCGCAATCTACGATATTACAGGCCGATCCGTGTATTCGCAGGATGTTTCAGCTTTGGTTGAAACACTTATGTGGAACTGCGCGGGGCAAAACGGTTCGGAGGTTCCTTCCGGTATGTATATTGCTCAATATTACAGCGGAGATTCTTCCTGGACAACAAGATTTATGGTTAACAGATAAAACAAAAATCGAAAGGTTCTTTTAATAATGGCACATAAGAAATCATCAAGCAGCTCTCGTAACGGCCGTGACAGCGCTGGAAGACGGCTTGGGGTTAAAGCCGCCGCCGGTTCACTGTTATCTGCTGGAACCATCATCATAAGACAGCGCGGAACCAGGATACATGCCGGTGTAAACGTTGGAAAAGGCAATGACGATACTCTTTTTGCTAAAACAGACGGCAGGTTGAAGTTCCACAGCATGGGCGGCAGAAAGGTTGCCTCTATAATCACTGAACAGGCATAACAATTTCTTGATGAAGATTCAGTCTGATTTACTTATAAGAAATGTCGGGGAGCTGGTTACAATGACCGGTTCCCCCTGCTTACGCAGGGGAGAGGATGCATCAAGACTCTCTATCATCCATGACGGAGCGATTGCTGCTCAAAACGGGAAAATAGTATGGACCGGTACCTCTTCAGATATCTCGGCCAGCATTGAGCTGGAGCGGAATGCAGTTGAGATCGATGCCACCGGCAGAGTTCTAACACCCGGTTTTGTGGATTCACATACTCATCCTCTCTATGCCGGAACAAGACAGGCTGAATTTGCTCTCAGAGCATCTGGCGCGGACTACGAGGAAATTGCCGGGGCAGGGGGAGGAATACTTAACAGTGTTGCAAGAACAAGGGCTGCCACTCCTGCTCAGATTGAGGAAACGCTCGTAAAACATCTCGGAACCATGCTGCAGCTTGGAACAACAACTGTTGAGGTGAAGAGCGGTTACGGACTTGATTCTGACACCGAACTCAGATGCCTCCAGATCGCTTCTGATGTCGCTGAAGACTGGCCTCAGACAATGCTTATGACTTTTCTCGGAGCACATGAAGTCCCGCTGGAGTTCCTTGATCATCCTGATCAGTACCTTGATTACCTGATTGAAGAAGTTCTGCCTGTTATCAGAGACAGAGAATTAGCAGATTTTGTCGACATATTCTGTGAAAAAGGAGTTTTCACTGCAGACCAATCAGCCCGATATCTTAGAGCTGCCGCTGAAATGGGTTTCAAGCTTAAAATTCATGCAGATGAATTCCACGATACAGGAGGCGCAGCTGTAGCAGTGGAAACTGATGCTTTAAGCGCAGATCATCTTCTGTCAATTTCAAAAGAAAACATTAAGTTGATTGCTGCCAGCAATACAGTGGCAACCCTTCTCCCCGGAACAGCACTTTTCCTCGGAAAACCATTCCCGCGAGGAAGAGAATTGCTTGACGCCGGGGCATGTGTTGCCATCGCAACAGATTTCAACCCCGGAAGTTGTTTTTGCGAATCAATGCCATTTATGATCAACCTTGCGGTATGTCAGTGTGGATTTACAATAGAGGAAGCGGTAACCGCCGCCACAATCAACGGAGCATCTGCCCTCGGTATCGCCGATAGTACCGGTACACTTGCTCCTGGAATGAATGCGGATATGATACTGTGGGATCTTGATGATTACCGTGGTATTGCTTATCACTTGGCTGTGACAGATATTGCAGATGTTATTGTTGATGGACATCTGGTTTCTACAATGTTCGATTGATGCATTCAGTGTTTAGTGCATTCAAGAGGATGAAGAATGATTGATATAGAACAGCGACGCAAAGCACAGGAACTCATTCAGAAGGGCAAGTACGATAGTGCCGAGAAAGTTCTGAAGCATATAATGGATCAGAAGCCATACGAACCTTCTATTCAAAATACTCTCGTTGATGTT
>DAOWNO010000311.1 GCA_030642525.1 Candidatus Aegiribacteria sp. | reverse complement strand
TCCTGCCGGTGAACAGCATATTTACCCTATCGCGGAATTCATAATTTCCATTTCAGTGTAAGAAGAAATTCTCAACCTTTTATCTTATCAACTGAAATCCGAATTGAGAATAGAGTTCTGAATGAATCTGCACCCGCCTCCGCATTCACCGTACGCGGAACACTTCCCGCAATCCGGCGTCCTGGATTTACTTCGGAATTCCGCGACAGCCGGATTTTCAATCAGATTTTCAAAGGAAGATTCAAGAAGACTGCCCAGAATCTCAGGACTCTGTTCGCAGATTCGGAGTCCTCCTGAAGGATCAACAGCCCATTTCCTTTCTCCGCACACGCAGGGACCGAATTCAATTCCGGGATATCTGTCGTGCTGAAGCAGACAATCCTCAACAGGAATTGACGCGTATACCTTTATTCCAAGAGAAGAAGCTGAGCTTGCGGCAGCACTCAGGCTGTGTTCAAGCTGCTGCAATGTTGGAAGCAGATCAAGATTCCTCTGCCCCTCCCCGCCGGGAACGAATCTGTTCAGAGCAACCGCATCCGCGGAGAAAGCAAAAGCAAGCTCGATGACTTTTCCGGCTTCACCTTCATTCAGTGCAGTCATAATGTGGGAAACGGTCAACCGGGCCCCTGCTTTCTTAACAGCAAGCATTGCCCGTTTTACTTTCGCGAATCCGTCGAACCCTGTTAGTCTGTTGTAGCCGCCTTCGGATATTGAAGGAACTGAAATATCAAACCAGCTGACACCGGCGTCGGTAAGTTTCTCTGCGGATTCCACATCGAGCAGGATACCATTGGATACAACTCCAACTTTAATACCTCTCGATCTGAACAGCTTTGCGATGAGCGAGAGATCCTCGCGAAGGAGTGGTTCTCCTCCTGTTAAAGCAACGGATACCGGATGAGCAGCCTCAATTGAGTCGGCGAGGAGAGCAATCTTTTCCAATGTAAGTTCAACAGGACTGGAGTAACCCCCGGATTTCCAGACATTATAGCAGAATCTGCATTCAAGATTACATCGCGGAGTAACTTCAAAAACAATTATTGGATCAGCGAAGTGCAAGGTCTAGAACAGCTCCAGATCGATAAGGAGGTCGTTAAGTGCGGGTAATCCGGCAGTGGTGTTCTGAAGATCGTTCTCTATTCTCATAAATGCGTCATATGCATCCTGATACTGCCCCTCGTAAGTTTCTCCGTTCTTTTCTATTTCAGTAAGCGAAGCAGTCCGGACACTGTCGAAAGCTGTCTGTATCTCACTTACTTCTTCAGGCCACCTATAGTGCCAGGCCGGAGATGAATATAATACCCCTTTGCTGATCATTTCAAGAACACAGTAGGTATCAATGCATGATATCATGTTATCAAAGGCTGCTGTCATTTCTTCTCCGCTTATTAATCCGCTTTCGCGCAATTTCATAACAATATCGATTCTCGCCTCGATCTGAGGAAGCAGGCTATCGGTCTGTTCCGATACAGGCGGAGGCATCATCCTGGTCAACGGCAGTTGTGATCCATACGACAGATAATCAAATCGGGCGTAAGTAAGCGTCTCAAGAAGAGCAAGTTCAACGGAATCTATGCCGGCTTCTTCTGAAACTTCTCTTAGTTCCTGAAATGATATGTTCAACTGGTTTCGTAACTTATTTACACCCTCTGCATAACTGACGGACGAATGATCTCTGTCACCTGGAGAAAGACTGTCAAGTTTTCTCCATAGCATCTTGAAAGCCTGCCATTGCGGATTACTATACAGTGCGGATGTTCTGGTAAATAATGTCCGCAGATCTGAATGGACCGGTGTTGTTGGGTCATTCTGTCCGGTATCATTGACAGTCTGCGAAGATGCGGTGAAAGAGGGAAGGAACCCGGATGCAATCAGCATTCCGAGCGCGGTGGGCAGATATTTACCATGTCCTTTTCTAATGGATGAATTATTCATAATACCTCCATAACTGAATTCAATCGATAAATATCAATAGTCCATACATGGAAATATGTTCCATGGTATTTGACCAAATCGAACTGATTCGTAGATTCATTAGATATTGTCACTCGTAAGGAGCAAAACATGCCTGTTGAAATAAAACCTGCGCTATCGAAAAAAGACCTGAATGCTTTTGTCATGCTGCCCTACAGGGTGTATAAGGAAGACCCCCTCTGGATACCGCAGCTGATTATGCATGAAAAAGCTCAGTTCAATCCTGAGAAGAACCCGGCTTTCAATTATTGCAAGGTACAGTTCTTTCTCGCCTGGCGAGATGGAAAACCTGTTGGCAGGATTGTTGCCATTGTCAACAGAAGATATGTGGAAAAGCTTGATCGCAACTGCGGAAGATTCGGGTGGTTCGATTGCGAGGACAATCGCGAAACCGCGAACGCTCTCCTGAATGCAACGGAGAAATGGCTTCTCGAGCAGGGAATGAATGAAATCTCCGGACCAATGGGATCCACGGATAACGATACGACCGGTTTTCTTGTTGAGGGATTCGAGGAATTACCTCCAATAGCCGGAAGTTACAATCCTCCCTGGTACAACGATTTCATTGAATCCAGAGGATATACAAAAGAGGTTGATTACGTTGAATACAGAATAACCGTTCCGGACTCCATGCCTGAGAAAGTCAGGAGAATTGCAGACCTGATCAAAAAACGCGGCAAGGTGAGGGTTTTCAATGAAAAGTCCACAAAGGCCCTTGCAAAAAATTGGGGCCACCAGATATTCGATGTTCTGAACGAAACATACGCTGAACTGTATGGCACAACTCTTCTCGATGAACAGGAGATCAAGTACTACATCAAAACATACCTCGGGCATGTCGATCCCGAGTTCATCAAGTTCGCGGCTCAAGATGACAGGCTCGTGGGTTTCATCATAGCCATGCCGAATCTGTCCCGAGCTTTCCAGAAAGCGAAAGGACATCTGTTTCCAACCGGGTTCATTCACC
>DAOWNO010000309.1 GCA_030642525.1 Candidatus Aegiribacteria sp. | reverse complement strand
CTCTTCGACGATCTCGAAGTGATACCAAAAAGAATCAGAAAAGGAAAAAAGATGATAAGAGCTATTACAATGAACGCGATAATGAGAAGCACAGCAGTCAGTACGATACCAACAAGCGGAAAGACAACAAAAGGTTGTATTCGGACATGCAGCAGAGCCTCATCCTCTTTGGGGACACTCATAAAAGCGGGTGTCCCCGAGAGCTGAATTACTTGGTTCTGAGGATCAGGTGGTAGCCGAATGGGGTCTCGACAATTCCTGATATTTCTCCGGGTTCGATGCTGAATGCAGCTTCCTCGAACGAGGGATCCATAACGCTTCTGCTGAAGGGGCCAAGATCGCCGCCAACCTGGGAAGAAGGGCAGTCGGAATATTCTCCGGCAGCTTCTTCAAATGTTGTTTCATTCATGGATAATTCGTTCTCAATGCTCTCTATCAGTTCAAGAGCTTCTTCCTTAGTTCTGGTGGCACTGCTTCTTGACGCACCTTCATAGGCTATCAGTATATGGCTTGCCTGAACCGTCTCCTGCCTGAGCACGATATGAAAACCGTAGGAGGTTTCAAAAACCTGAGAGATCTCACCGGGTTCAAGAGCAAATGCAACCTCTTCGAATTCCGGAACCATGGCTCCCCTGGGGAACGCTCCAAGTGAACCGCCCTGCCGGGAAGACGGACAGGAAGAATGGTTTGCAGCAGCATTCTGGAAAGTGATGAGACCTGCGGAAATGCTGTCAGCTATAATCTCAAGTTCAGCTCTGGCTTCTTCCCTGCCCATAGCGTCAGCCGGTGCGTTCTGTGCGCCCTGGAAAGGAATAAGTATATGGCTTGCATAGATCATTTCAGGCTGTTCTGCCGGGATTTCTTCTGCTGTTTCCACCGGCATTGTCACTTCAGCGGCTGTTTCATCTGAAGTTTCACCGCAGGCTGCGGTCAGCACCATAATAAACATGAAGGGGTAAAGCAGCATTCCTTTTCTCATAGTATCCTCCGTTAATCCGAACCTGTATGCCAGAGTGTCTCTCTGGCTATCATGAGTTCTTCGTTTGTGGGAATGACCAGTACTTTTACTCTGCTTCCGTTTGCTGTGATGTCACGCTGCTCACCTTTGAAATCGTTCTTTTCAGGATCCATTCCAACACCGAGAACCTCAAGACCCCGACATATACGTTCACGCATCTGGGGGCCATTCTCCCCTACTCCTGCAGTAAACACGATAGCATCCAGCGCGCCCATTGTAACCGCGTAAGCTCCGATGTACTTCCTTACGCTTGAAGCAAAGAGTTCAAGCGCAAGTTCCGCTCTTTCATTTCCATTCTCCGCAGCATCCTCGACATCACGCTGGTCGCTCGAGATTCCCGATATTCCAAGAATTCCACTCTTCTTATAAACCATGTCCTTTAGTTCAGATATGGAAACACCATGATTCTGAACGAGATCGATCAGAACCGCAGAGTCAACATCACCTGAGCGTGTTCCCATCACAACACCGCACGCGGTCCCGTAACCAAGGCTTGTATCAAAGCTTTCCCCATGCTTCACAGCTGTGAGACTGCTGCCGTTGCCCAGGTGACAGGTAATGATACAGAGATCTTCAATAGGTCTCCCGATCATATCGGCAGCTCTATGGGAAACATACTGGTGGCTCGGACCGTGAAAACCGAACCTTCTCATGCGGTTCTCTTTGAATACGTTGTATGGAAGAGGATATATGTACGAAACAGGAGGCATAGTCTGATGAAATGCCGTATCGAATACAGCGACATTCGGTATACCGGGAAGCGTTTCGATGGCAGCTCTGATTCCCTGAAGGTTGGGAGGATTATGAAGAGGCGCCATAATACTGCACTCCTCAATACCTCTGATAACCTCATCGTCTATCAATACAGAGGAAGTGAACCGTTCTCCGCCATGTACTACTCTGTGGCCGATAGCGCCGATCTCATCGAGAGATTCGATTGTGCCGTAATCTTCATTTATAAGGGCATCAAGAACGAATACAATGCCTGTTCTGTGATCTGGAACAGGCTCTTCAATGACAATTTTCTTATCATTCGTCTTGTACGTGATTCGACCCTCGGCAAGCCCTATCCTCTCTATCAGTCCCTCTGCGAGCAGAGTCTCCGTCTCCATCTCCAGAAGTTTGAATTTAATGGATGAGCTTCCGCTGTTGATTACAAGTATCTTCACGCAGACCTCCGTATTTTTTTACAGGAATCAAGTTAATGTAATCAGGAACAAAGCCAATAGTATCTTGGAAAACGTAAGCCGGAAAATAACGGTTTTGCAGGTTCAAATCAAGGGTTGGCGCTTTCCGGAAACAGGAATCTATTATGCCGCCGGTTACTGTACGTCCATCCTCCTTTGGAATAGAAATCATCGTAATGACTTTCTTTAAGATCGAGTCTTCTTCATTAAAATCTCTTTTACGGTTTGTTCTTATCCAGAGCGTATACGTTTGCTTCAATATTAATCTCCACCTGAAGATACGCAAGCAGGTACATCCAGAGTATTGTGTAGCGGTAATTGGTCATTGGTGAGGCAAATCCCGATGCGAACAGAAGCATGATCAGCGCGCAGAAGATTCCCAGAGCTGTTCCCGCTCTTCTACTGTCAGATGTTCTGATAAACAGTTTTGCCGCTCTGATAACCGCATTCAGAAATATTGAAAGAAGTACAGTCACACCGGTAATACCCATATCGAGCGCGGTTTGAAAGTAAGAACTGTCCACATAGAAAATAGTCCTTACTTCTCCGATCTCAGGTTTGAAATATGTAATCGTCGAGCCGAAACCTCTGCCCATCAACATGTATGAGCCACTGATTCTTTCTATTACTGCACTCCATGAGATCAGTCTTGAAAGGACAGAAACATCAGTCAGATAGTTACCGGATTCATTACCGGTTCGCTGAGCTATATCAGCTGCTGACAGAATCCCCATCGCGGATATGGAAAACACAGTAAGAATAACGAAACCGGCCAGTACCGTGAGTG
>DAOWNO010000125.1 GCA_030642525.1 Candidatus Aegiribacteria sp. | reverse complement strand
CCAAAGTGACCGAGTTCTTCAACTTTGTATTCCTTTCCCGCAGCCATCATAAGGATGTTTTCACCTTTTCTAATAGAACCCTCCTCTATCCTGAAATAGACGATTACTCCCCTGTACGGGTCATAGATACTGTCGAATATTCTGGCTCTTAAAGGAAGGCTGTCTTTGCGCTCGGGCGGTGGTATCTTTTCAACAATAGCCTCGAGAAGTTCTTCGATCCCCTCCCCTGTCTTGGCGGAAACACAGATTGAATCATCAACATTCAGACCAAGCTCGCCTTCGATCTCACCCATAGTCTCAAGGATGTTCGCGGAAAGAAGGTCTATCTTATTGATAACGGGTATTACGGTAAGATTCTGTTCCATAGCTTTGTACAGGTTTGCCACCGTCTGCGCTTCAACACCCTGCGCAGCATCTATCACCAGGAGTGCTCCCTCGCAGGATGCAAGGGCTCTGGATACTTCGTAGGCGAAATCAACATGTCCGGGAGTATCTATAAGGTTGAGCTCGTATTCATCGCCATCTTCTGATTTGTAGTTCATCGTGACAGCCGTACTCTTTATGGTAATCCCGCGCTCACGCTCGATATCCATTGTATCAAGCATGAGGTCGTGAAAATCCCTTGCGGATACTGTGTCGGTTGCCTGCAACAATCTGTCGGCGAGCGTAGACTTGCCATGATCTATATGGGCAATGATACAGAAATTTCTAATGTGTCGGCGCAAATCTCCTCCTTTACCGTAAATGCTAATATGATTGGGGAGACTGATGATTCCAAAAGGAGGAAAACAATTGACTTTCAAACCGAACGAACACCAGCTGATAAATGATTGCGAAATAGGCGAGGGAACCAGGATCTGGAATTTTGTCAACCTTTACGGGTGCACTATAGGGCGCGATTGCATGGTAGGATGTTTTACCGAAATACAGAAGGGCGTCGTAATAGGGGACAGAACCAGGGTTCAGAGCCACAGCTTCGTGTGCGAGATGGTTGAGATCGGCAGTGATTGTTTCATAGCCCACGGGGTAATGTTCATTAACGATATCTATCCGCCCCAGCCGGATCCCGAAGACTGGAAGGGTACGATCATTGAGGATGGAGTAAGTATAGGGTCCAACGCAACAATACTTCCTGTACGAGTCGGTAAGGGAGCCATAATCGGCGCAGGTGCTGTTGTCACAAAGGACGTTCCCCCCGGGGCGGTTGTAGCCGGTAATCCTGCGAAAATCCTTCGATACAGAGAATAGGGTGGGATCTCTCCCATACTGCTCTTCTTCTTCTCTGCAAGTATTGCTGAATAAAGGTGTTCGTCAGGTCTACTGAGATGCATATAGTGTCTTACCCATCATAGCATATAAGGTACCTGATTTTCCTTTACCATGTTAAGGGTCGATAGCTTATCTTTGAATTCGTTCAAATCGTATTTCATAATTATTGAACCTGCCTGATATGTAGACTCTACATAATCATTATCTCAAGAATACTTGACGCATAACGTTATACGATATAGATTCAACATATGATACAGAGTTTTAAGTGCAAAGATACTGAGAAGCTCTTCAACAGAGAGCGCTCGAGAAAGCTACCTTCTTCTATACAAAGGACTGCATTCAGGAAACTGAGGATGCTTCACAGAAGTTCAAGTACAGAAGATTTAAGAGTTCCTCCGAGTAATCGGTTTGAGTCGCTCAGCGGAAAACGGAAAGGACAGTATAGCATTAGGATCAATAAGCAATGGCGAATATGCTTCGTTTGGGAACAGGGAGACGCTTTCAATGTTGAGATCGTTGATTATCACTAGAGGTGAAATATGAAGAAAATGAAACCATTACATCCAGGAGAAGTCCTTATGGAGGAGTTCATGCTCCCTCTTGGGCTAAGTCAGAACAAACTTGGAAATGAGCTGGGAGTATCTCCTCGTCGCATCAATGAAATAGTGCATGGAAAGAGACGGATAACCGCAGATACCGCCCTTCGTCTCAGCATGTATTTCGGAAATTCCCCAAGCTTCTGGCTTGGACTACAGATGGACTATGACTTGGACAGCACAATTGATGCTAATATGAAACGAATAAAAGAAGAAGTGCATCAATACCATGCAATATAGGATGAGATAACAATTGCATGAACCAGCCACAAATGCATAGTCTTGAACCAGAGTAATATCTGTGCTGGTTATGCAAAGCGTTATGCATCAGAATTGAGACCAGATTGTACTTGACATTTATGGCAATTATACATACAATGTACATATGATAAGCTTTGAATGGGATTCTGAGAAAAACCGAAATAATATCCGGAAACACGGCATATCTTTCAAGGAAGCGGTCACTGCTTTCACTGATGGGTTTGCTAGAACGATTCAGGACCCAGATCATTCCAATGATGAGGATCGCTTCATACTATTGGGTATGTCGACTATACTAAAATTGCTGGTTGTCTGCCATTGCTTCAGAGAGAAAAGCAAAGTGATTCGGATAATATCTGCAAGAAAGGCGGACAAAAGCGAAACAAAACAGTACGGAGGATTCAGATGAGAGAAAGTTATGATTTTTCAGATTCGAAATCTAATCCATATATCAAGGATCTGAAGAAATCAGTAACAATCAGGCTCGGTGTTGATGTAGTGGAGTATTTCAAGGTTATGTCAAAAGAAACCGGCATTCCTTACCAGAGTTTGATAAATCTCTATCTCAGGGATTGCGCTCAACACCATCGAAAGCTTGAACTCAAATGGGGTTCATGAAATAAACCGCAGAGCAAATGCATGAACCAGTCACAAATGCGAAGTAAGGAACTAGTTTAATATTTGTGCTGGTTATGCAAACGTTCTGCGAAAGGAAAGCAAATTGGAACTACCCCCTTCTGATTGGTATACCGATCCAAAATACTGGGAGGCTAACCGCTCATTCATCTGGAGCGAGAAAAGAATCGAAATGTCCGAAGCTGCTGCTGCCGGAATTGCAAAGCTTCTGGAGATGGAGCCAGGTGAATCAATTCTGGATCTGGCCTGCGGATTTGGACGGCATTCGTTGGCATTATCCCAACAGGGATACTCTGTTACCGGCATCGATCTAAATCCTGGCTTCATACAGGAAGCTTCAAGAAAAGCAATGGACATGAAACTCGATGCCCGATTCCTTTGCGCAGATATGCGTGACTTTGTCGAACCTGATGGCTTTAAGAACATCATTATCATGTACAATTCCTTCGGGTACTTTCAGGATCCCAAGGACGATAATAAGGTTCTTGAAAATTGCTTTATGTCGCTGAAACCAGGAGGCAAGCTTCTTCTTCAGAATGTTACTAGAGAATATATCATCGCAAACCGTTCCTCAAGACACTCCAGATATTGGCATGAAGAGGACAATGGAACGATCAGACTTGAAGAAACAACAGCCAATGATGACTGGACCTGGAATACTACTCGATGGATTATTCTTAGAGGATATGAGCGTCAGGAATATTCGTATGGTATGCGTATATATGGAACATCCGAGTATTGTGATCTGTTAGCTTCCGTAGGATTCAGCAATCTGCAAACCTATGGCGGTATTAGCGGTATACCTTATGACAAAGAAAAGCATCATCTTACTCTTCTTGCACAGAAGCCAAAGGGTGCTAATTGATGCACATAATGCCGAGTTGACCTGAAAACTGCGATCCAATGATAAGTCAACTCGGTATTATGGATATATGAGATAGGAGAACAATATGACTTTTGGAACGATCCTCACAGCAATCCTGATATCTGTCACTAATCTTACAATCACAGAACCAGTTGATGGTGAGACCTACAATGGCGACTGGCTTACCGTCAGAGCCATTGTGGAGAACGAAAACGAGACACCTGAATACGTCCAGTACTCACTTAACGGGGAGCCAATGGTTCAGATGCCCCGACTGAATACCGACTGGTACACATACATGCAGAATGATCTTCATCATGGTTTTTCCGAGTCGCCTGCTCCAACTGACAATACAATACTCTGGACAGCGCCGGTCACCGGAGATTATCACGAATTCCCAACACCGGTGATCGTTGATGGAATTGTGTACTATCCATCAGACCATGGCAATGATACCCTGTATGCCCTGGATTCATCGACCGGTGAATTGATCTGGAAATACAGGACTGGTGCTACAGATGACGCAGTTACTGTGAAGAACGGTTACCTGTTCACAGCCAGCGATTCAGTGTGGTGCCTGGATGCCCTGACCGGTGAAAGGATCTGGGCTACCGGTGCTGCCGACTGGGAAGGAAGCACACCTGCAGTTGTTGATGGCAGAGTGTATTGTGGGCGAAATGACAACTGGCCCCAGAAAATATCAAGTGTCCACTGCTTTAATGCAGAAACTGGCTTAGAAATATGGGCGGATACGCTCTCCGGAAATCAGGTGAGCTGTATGACTGTCTGTAATGACATGGTATTTGTTCCAACATTTTGTTGGGTAGGCGAGACCCCTTTGTATGCATTGGATGCCAACACAGGCTCGATCATATGGGAAAACACTGATGCATATAGAGGCTACTGGGACTCATCTCCGGTTGTTGTGGACAGTTTGATATACATAAACGGAGATGATGGCAAAACGAGGGCAATTGATACAATGACAGGGATTACCATCTGGGAGGCTGTTATTGTTTCCGGTTACATAACGGCAACTCCCGCCTATCATGACGGCAGGCTCTACTTCGGGGATGAGGTAGTTAACTTCCATTGTCTTAATGCCTTTACCGGTAACACCATCTGGTCCGTACCAGGTGAGCAACACGGCTCTTCCGGCATCGCTGATGGTATTGTTTTCTACGGTGAGAAGAATAATCCTGATAATGCCAGAGTAATCGCTCTGGATTGTGATACAGGTGAAGAGATCTGGTCTTACGCAACCGGTAGTGATTGGATCTTCTCCAGCCCGGCCATCACCGACGGGGTTGTTTACATAGCCGGTATGGACTGGAACCTCTACGCCTTCGGAACCGGCTTGAAGTACACCTACCTGGACGATCTGTTCGCGGAGGTTGGATCGAACGAACTTATTGTGGCATCCTTCGATGAAGGCGTTCCTGTTGCCGCGGACACTATAAGCTTTACTGTTACTGAAACAGGGATCACCCTGGAACCTTCACACCATCTTGGTTTGTGCGCCAGTCCGAATCCTTTCCATTCAACTGCATCCATCTCATTTGAGCTTTCCGAGCCGGGATACACATCAATAGAAATATACGATCTTTCCGGCAGGATTGTTTCTACCCTTGAAAACTCCGAGCTTGCCGCCGGAGAGCATTCGGTGCAGTGGAATGGAAGAAGCCAGAACGGTGAGCCTGTTTCAGCCGGTCTTTACTTCTGCAGGATACAGTCCGAAAGTATTACGGAAACAACCGGCCTGTGTCTGTTGAGATAGGAGTCATAACCAGAGGCTGCAGTAGAATAGTACCCCCTGAGTTAAATTCCAAGTAAGTACTATCCACTGAACCTGATGTTCCCCGGTGAATGAAAGGCTCTGCCAAACCTTTAACGACCCAGAATAATGCTCTGGTAATTGCTATCGCAGTATCTCAGTTGATTCAGAAAAAGAATTAATGACAACAGGATATTGTCATATTTTAGCTATTGAGAATGTTGATTGCCGACTTCCATCCTAATCAGAGTTGTGTTTGCAGTAAACAATTTTCCCTGGGCGAACATAACTAACGCGTTGCAAAGATCCAGACTGAAAATCAATCTTGCTGAGAATGGCAGTTTCAGGAATATCAGGCTCATCAATAATTGTCACTATTGCTCTACAAGCATGTGACAGGTGAATGCTTTCCCTAATGTGTACTTTTCCATCAACTTCGATTGTGGCTTCAACAGATCTTTACATTTTCTCACCTCCATTAATTGTATACTACGAAGCTACATAACACTCTGCAAATCTAGTGACTTCTTTGGAGCTCTCAGAAAATGGATGTCATCAGCCAATGTGATTCCTTGAGAGAGAACCCTAAACACAAAATATATGTAACCCGGAATGCCTCTTGTAATTTAACATAATGAATACTATCATTTTCATGAAAAGTCATTATACTAAGAATTGAAGAAAGTATTCGAGGAACAGATTGTGGTATACAAATAAGGAATACAATGATTGAATTCAACAATATTCATCTATCTTATAATAGTAAAACAATAATTCAAAACCTCTCTTTTGAAATACATCAGGGTGATAAAGCTGTCATATTAGGAAAATCAGGTTCAGGGAAGAGTTCTCTTTTCTCTATGGTTTTAGGATTTATCAAACCCGGCAAAGGCGAAGTTATCTTCGATGGAATGCGTGTTGATGAGAAGAACGTATGGGATATTCGCAAGAAAATCGCCTATATTGATCAAGATGTAAGCATCGGTGCTGGAAAAATTCTTGACTTACTTAATGTTGTTTCAAGAT
>DAOWNO010000292.1 GCA_030642525.1 Candidatus Aegiribacteria sp. | reverse complement strand
TGCGGATCGATTCGGGATAATCGACGAGAATGGTGAATTTGTTTCACCCCATGATTTCCTTCCCCTGCTTCTGAATTATCTTGTCGAAGTTAAAGGATATACTGGAACTGCTGTCAGATCGGTAACCACCAGCAGCCTCATTGACAGAATCGCCCTGGATCATGGTCTGGATACAATAGTTACTCCTGTAGGGTTCAAATATCTGGGAGCGGAGATGCTTTCGGGGAATGTGATTCTCGCGGGTGAAGAAAGCGGCGGACTTTCTATTATGGATCATGTTCCTGAAAAGGACGGGATACTGGCATGCCTCCTCGCAGCGGAAATCGTCTGTGCCGGAGGCAGGGGTCTTGCCGCGCAGCTGGATGATCTCTGGAAAAAGTACGGCAGGGTTTATGTGTCGCGTGTTGATCTCCACCTCGACGACTCTCTCAGAGAACACGTTACGGAGAACTATTTTCAATCCGACCCATCGGAGATAGCGGGGCTTGCAGTTGTTTCCATCGACAGGACAGATGGTGTACGGATGATACTGGAAGGCGGTGACTGGGTACTCATAAGGCTGTCCGGTACAGAGCCTCTTGCCAGGATATACGTCCAGTCTGACACCTCTTTGAAAAGAGACGGTATCCTTGAAGGAGTAACCGCAGAATTCCGCCGCATGAAGCATAACTGATGATTCTCGATACCGAAAATCTGGTAATTGATCTGAAGAGCCTCTCCCGGGGTATGAACAGGGGAGTATTCATTATTCCGTTTAAAAAGGTCAAATGGAATATTGAAGATGTGGAACCGATCGATTCTCAGGGTACACTGGAGCTTGCAGTTGATTACGGAGATGATGTCATCCTTTGCACCGGCTCGCTTGACGGGCATTTTCAAATACCCTGTGCAAGATGTCTCGAGCCGGTGGGTTTCAGTATCAGTGAGGAGATCTGCCGGGAGTACACATGGTCACCAGACCCCGCATCCGACGAGCAGAGAGAAGTAATACCTCAATCGGGAAAGCTGGATATACTCGAAGCTGTCCGGGAAGCGGTCTTACTGTCAATTCCGGGCAAACTGCTCTGCTCTCCTGACTGTACCGGAATATGTTATAATTGAGTATATTCTAAAGTATCATTTTTTTACAAATCAAAGAAAATATGTCATTGAGGTGACATCAGAGGAAATGAGAAGGAACTATGCCTGTACCAAAAAGAAGACACTCATCCACAAGAAGAGATAAACGAAGAGCAAACGATGCGCTGAAAGAAAAATCTACCAGCAATTGTCCTCAGTGCGGTGAACCCAGGATTCCGCACAGGGTCTGCAGACACTGCGGTTTCTACGATGGCAGACAGGTTATTGCACCGGAAGAGGGGTAATCTTCTGAATTCCATACTGTTGAATGGTTAAGCAGTTGCCCCAGACGCTCAGTATTGCCGTGGATGCCATGGGGGGGGATAACGGACCCTCAGTGATTGTCCATGGGGCGGTTGAGTTTTTCCGGGACTGCAGCAGATCAACCACAGAAAATGTAGCTATCAAGCTGGTCGGTGACAGAGATGTGCTCTCAAGGCTTCTTTCCCGAAACAAAGGAGCCAGATTACCGATAACCATACAGCACGCTTCCCAGGTAATAGCCATGAACGATCATCCCGCCGAAGCTCTCAAAAGTAAACCGGACAGCTCCATGCTTGTCATGGCCGGGCTTCAGAAGAAAGGGCTCGTACAGGGTATGGTGAGTGCCGGTAATACCGGAGCCATGATGGCTGCCAGCCTATTCGCGCTTGGAAGAATAGAGGGTGTTCCCAGGCCTGCAATAGCCGCAACCATTCCAACCCAGAACAATCCCATCGTTGTGCTGGATGTAGGAGCCAACATCGGCTGTAATAAGAATCAGCTGTTTCAGTTTGCCCTTATGGGAGAAGCTTATTCGAAGTGTGTTTTTGGTATAGATAATCCCAGGATATCATTACTCAATGTAGGTCATGAAAGAACCAAGGGCCCTTCGGTGAATCAGGAGGTTTACGGAATGCTGGAGGATTCCAGCTTGAATTTCCTCGGGAACATAGAAGGCGACGGCATACTCAAAGGAGAAGCCGATGTTGTAGTTTGTGACGGGTTTACCGGTAATATTCTTCTCAAGACCTTCGAGTCTATTGCCGATCTTGTTGGAGGGTCACTCTACCTGGAGATGAAACGTCATTGGGCATCCAGAGCCGGATATCTGTTGATGAGGCATTCCTTTTCAAAGCTCTGGGAAAGACTGGATTCCGCCGAGTACGGAGGGGCTCCATTGCTCGGGCTTAACGGAGTTTCCATAGTAGCTCACGGCAGCAGTACCGCGAAGGCGATTAAGAATGCCATCGTTGCAGCATGCGATTTTTACAGGAGCGGGGTAAGCGACAGAATCCGTCAGGAGATCAGTCGTACGATAACTTGAGATTGGAGAAACGGTGAGCAGGAACGCTTTTATTGTTGGCACAGGACATGCGGTCCCGGATGGTGTAATCACAAATGCCGATCTTGAAAAAATAATCGACACTTCAGATGAGTGGATTACAAAGATGACCGGTATCAAGGAGCGCCGGAAAGCCGACGATTCCACAGCAACTTCCGATCTGGTGACCGTGGCGGTTGAGAATGCCATGAAGATTGCGGGATGGAAGCCGGAGGATGTTCAGGGCATTATTGTCGGAACTGTCACACCGGATTACTATTTTCCTTCAACTGCGGCGCTGGTGGCTGACAGGCTCGGAATGGGAAAGATCCCTGCATACGATTTTGAGGCGGGATGTACCGCTTTTATCTACGGACTTGTACAGGCAAAGGCATTCATTGAGTCCGGAATGATGGACAGAATGATCGTCGTAGGCTCCGACTGCCTGACCAAGATCACCAACTGGACTGACAGATCAAGCTGCATTCTTTTCGGTGACGGAGCAGGGGCGGTTGCCGTATCATCGGAGGGGCCAGGCGGGAGACTGGGAGGGTATCACTGGGGAAGTGATGGTTCTCTGGGTGAACATCTGCTGCAGCCTGCAGGAGGAACGAGGAAGCCGGCTTCTCGCGAAACAATAGAGAAGAATGAGCATACCATTAAGATGAACGGCTCAAGAATTTTCAAGCATGCCGTACGGGCTATGCATGACTCATGTATGGAAGCCCTTAAAATGGATGGAACGGAGAAGAAAGACGTTGACCTTCTTGTATCTCACCAGGCTAACCTGAGAATAATCGACGCAACCGCCAGGGCGCTTGAACTAAAACCTGAACAGGTATACATCAATATCCAGAAG
>DAOWNO010000038.1 GCA_030642525.1 Candidatus Aegiribacteria sp. | reverse complement strand
TATACCTTTTCATAATGCATAAAGAAAAAGTCAAGAGTAAAGATTTGACCCCATCAGCTGTTGACAAAAGGGTAAAAAACTCCTATGAAATATGATGAGGTGTGCCGCGGAATGGTGTGCTTCAAAGGAGGTAGACTATGATATTGCTTTCTATTTTGTTGATTGCTCAAATTACACCGTTTGTGCCCGGCAGCAGCGGCGAAGGAACCATTTCCAGCTGTGTTGTTGTTATCAATGAATTCATGGCACATCCCCTCGCTTCCTACACTGAAGCAGACGGCGAATGGGTGGAGCTGTACAACAGATCGGGAGACTGGGTTAACCTTTCGGAATGGATTCTGTCAAATGCTCTTGGACAGGAAGTAACGATGTCCACTTATCTGCTGCCGCCGGACGGATACTACGTCCTTTGCGCGTGCGGAGATGAATCCATGAACGGTGGTCTTGATCCGGACTATGTTTACGACAATTTTACAATCAACGATACTGGAAGGCTTACACTTCGCAGCCCTTCCAGAGAACTCATAGACGAAATAACCTACAACAGCAGCTGGCCTGTAACTGCGGGGCACTCCTGCGAGAGAATCAACCCGGGATGGATCTCCAGTACATCTTCAACATGGGATGCATCCACTATGACTTTCGGGAATGGTGATTTCGGCACACCCGGTTCACTGAACAGTGTTTATGTGAACTCTTTCGTGCAGAACAGCTGGGCATTCATAAAAGCCTTCGTTCAGTAAGCTGAAAGAGTCCACTTGAAAACAGTTTCTGTTCTGTTTGTACTTTTGGTTCACTGTGTCTTCGCTATTGACCCTCTTGTTGTATTTTTCATAGATCCAACTTTCGATGAGTATTCCGGTGACGCCATGGTTGTGCTTACACCAGGCGGCAGGCATTATGTGATCGACGGGGGTGATATGAATAACTATCCGCCTGTGTGGGACTGCGGGGCGGAGAAGGTTCTCCCTCTTCTGGACAGTCTTGGCGTTACATACCTGGACGGAGTCATAGGAACGCATCCGCATTCGGACCATATCGGCGGGTTGATATCCGTCTATAATGCTCTTCCGGTAGTGACAGCATATGATACCGGCTGGCCGTACGGAGGCAGCTGGACTTATGAAACTTATCTTGCAGCAATTGTTAACAACGGCTCTGAATTTGTTACTCCCCGCAGAGGGGATTTTCTGAACTGGGGTCCCGAGCTGACGGTTGAGGTGATTCATCCTGTCGATCCCCTGTCTCCATCCAATATGAACAACTCTTCCATCACTATCCGGCTTACGTACGATGAAGTCTCATTCATTTTCACCGGCGATCTCGAAACGGATGGCGGGGAGGACGTTATTCTGGGAGCGCTCTCAACAGGAGAAATTGAGGACATATCAGCAAATGTGCTGAAGGTAGGGCATCACGGATCATCCACATCTACCTGCACGCAATGGCTGGCTGAGATCAATCCTTCGATCGCCGCCATCTGCGTCGGTGCTGGAAATCCTTACGGTCATCCTCACACGGAAGTAATTAACAGGCTGAACGGCAGAAATATAACCATCTACAGAACCGATCTGGGCGGTACGTTCTATATATCCTCGGATGGAAAGGAAGTTTATTATAACTCCATGCCGCCCACGGGCGGTGGGGATCCGGATCCGGTTAGTGAATTCGCCGTATACCCGAGCCCCGCCACCTCTGCGGTTACTTTCGCCTGGGACGCGGCTGGGGGACAGTCTTCCTCAATAATGGTTTTCAATCTTAATGGAGAGAAGATACTTGATGTAAATGCGTCGTCCGGTTCTTATACATGGAATCTTTCAACCGGTGACGGAATGGCCTCTCCGGGCCTCTATGCTGTTGTCTTCAGAACTTCGGAAGGTGAGAGATGTACCGAATACTTTGCTGTGTCACGCTGACAGCAGTTTCTTCTGCTATCGCAGGCAATACAGGTACAGCCGATCTTCTGGTTCTGTCATCCCCCGGGTTTCCAACGATGATGATGCTCGGACCCGCCGGCTGTGCGATTGGTACAGGTCCGGGATCCATTCTGTCGAATCCGGCTCTCTGTGAAACCGGATTCAGCGCGGCAGGAGGCCGATGGAACCTGGAAACTGCAGCCGCGTCAGTCGCGGGCGCTTTCTCTGCCGGATCTGACATTGAAGTCGGAACCGGTCTTGCTTACCTGGGCAGAGGAGGGCTCACCGGAAGAGATGAGTCGGGTGTTGTTACAGGCGAGTATTCCTATTCAACAGGCTGCGCAATGGCCGGAGTGTCCTTCCCGCTCGCGGAATGGATTGATGCGGGTATTTCTGTCGGCCTGTCGTGGGAGAATGTGGCGGCGGAGGGAGGAACCGGTATTACCGCGAACGCGGGGCTGGCTTTCAGGCCTGCCGGGGGGCTTCTTGCCGGTATCGTCATTGCAGGTGTCGGGCAGGCTCCTTCATGGCAGGGCATCAGAAAGGATATGCCAACCGAAATATCCGCCGGGGCGAGCTACAGCATATCATCGATTCTGACAGGTTTCGCCGGTGGAAAGATCGGATTCTCAACTTCTGACGCTTTTGGATGCGGAATGAGCATAAATTACGCGGAATATGGATGCTCGGCTGGTTATCAGTATTCTCCCGGCGAGGAGGAGATAAGCGGTTTCTTAGCTGGGTTGCGCTATACCTACGAGTCAGGCGGCTCATATACGATTGAAATTGCTGTCTCACAGAGAGATGAACTCGACTGGCCTGTACTGGCTGGACTTACTGTTTCTTTTTAATCTATAGAACAGAAATCTGTACCTGCAGGCGGGAAACCGTCATCCGGTGACTTGAAGAAAATAAACAAATCTCTCAGAATTCTCTTTGAATTATAGCTCGGGTTAGAACTTCTTTGCGGAGGAGTATCCTTCCGGATCGTAGTTTATTTCCATTTCGGGCATCGGGAGCCGGTCAATCGGAACATCTGATTCGTCGAGAAACTTCTCGGCAAGCGAACCATGGTAGTCATAGAAGATAACAACCCGTACAATGCCGGCCGCGATAAGAGCCTTCGCGCAGGTGGTGCAGGGCATGTTCGTTATGTAGGCGGTAGCGCCGTTCAGTGAAACGCCATGCCTTGCGGCCTGGGCAATCGCGTTCATCTCGGCATGATTTGTTCTGACGCAGTGATTATCGACAATGAGACATCCCACATCCTCGCAGTGTGCCAGTCCCGGGAGAGAACCGTTGTAGCCTGTTGAAAGCACATACCTGTCTTTCACCAGAACACAGCCGCAGTGCATTCTGGGGCATGTGGCCCGTTCTGAAGCAAGCATTGCCAGTTTTAGAAAATATTCATCCCATGACGGTCTCAAAGTTTCTCACCTCCGGGAATGTTGCTGAAATATGCGAGCTACTGAAACGCGCAGTCAAGCTGAAAACCGAATTCAGTTCTGGAGCCGCCTTCGGTTTCTTCCCACCCTGAGCCCAGAACAGCTGCGTTCTCTATGATCTTTCTCAGGAACCTTGCTCTGAGGAAGAGATCTTCACTGATCTCGGCGGAAATGCTCAGATGAAACATGAAGCCCCTGTCCCATAGCGCAGTGGATCCGAACTCACCGGGGAAGAAAGCCTCTGCCGCGTATACTCTGGAGTTGTATCCATCGGTAGCAAAAGCGGCTCCGCCCAGACCGAGCGACAAAAGGCGGACAGGAGAGTATCGGACCCTGAGTTCAATGCCGGTTCCGCTTTCAGTGGGATCTTCGTCGGAATTCCATCCGGTGAACGAGAATTTTGTCCTGATATTGAATTTTTCGAGAGGCTGCCAGTTATTGCCTGTCCAGGCTCTCCAGCTTGATTCCCCGGGCTCTGTCCGTGTTCGGATACCCGCTGTCGCTTCCATTTTCCAGGGGAATCTGTATTGAACCTCGGAGGAAGCGAGAAGCAGATGCTCATTATCATTGAAATATGTTCCGGCACCTGCTTTCAGAGCGGTTCTTGAGAAAACATTCCACCTGAATCCATAACAGAAGCCGATATCACATTCACGGCTTATGGGGGGTGATGTCCTGGCATCCGGGAAATCCGGCGGGTTCCTCAGAAACATGAGCATGTGCCTGAAGTTACCGAAATGCTGCGAGGGAGCAGCCCAGAACGCTGCTGAAACTCCTCCGGAATCTACACCCGCGGCTGTTTCACCGGTGAATCGGAAAGTGCTGAAATCAAGATCCCAGTCGGTTCCCATGCGGACCCAGTATCGTTCGTCGCTGTTATGCTCAACAGCTCCGGCAAGTGTAACCCCCCATTTTTCTCCTCCGGCGCGAATGGCCCCGAGGGTTTCCCGTATGGCGGCCTTCCCGGCGATTTCCGAAGCTGTTCTGTGATGTCCGTCACCGATGGAGTCCAGCAGGGAATAAGCCGCGAGAATTGACACATTGAGATCTCCGAACCGGGCTGTTGCTCCGGCTCCGATAAGCGGGTCGCCTCTGCAGCCCCACGCGGATGTGGCGGGTTCGATACGGTTCCTGATACCCGGCGGTTTGTAGAGAGCCAGCTCATTCAAGTCTGACCAGCTGCCTGGACAGGAAATAACCATACCGCTTCCCAGATCAACCTTGAGCCATCCTGCCGAGACGGACTGAAGGCTGCCATTCGGAGGAGTCCACATGGCACCTGCTGAGACAATATCAACCCATTCCTCGCCCCTGGCTTTGTCAAGAAGAAGCGAGAAGCGCATTGTGCCGCTGCGGAATCTGAATCTGTCATAAAAGCCGAACTCGTCACCGGCGTAGTAATTCTCGATAGTGCCGCGGCATGCGGGGAACCTTCGATGAAGCCGGACCCTTACATCTCCTTCAAAAGCGTGAACAGTACCGGACAGAAACAGGAGCAGGACAAGTATTACGGTTTTTTTCATTCAGCCACCAGAAATTCTCTGAGTACTTCCATAAGTGAAGGACCTATGCCGGGAATATCATCAAGCTCATCTATCGAGGAGACAGGTCCGTTCTGCCGCATCCATGCTGATATCGCTGAAGCCCGGCCCGGACCTACTCCCGGAATCAGTAAAAGATCCTCCTCGGTTGCCGTGTTGATGTTCAGTGGGAATTCAGGTGCGGAAACCTCTGATTCCTCCTCGCTGCCGGAAAGGCTGAGAGCTGGTGGATTCGCCGCGCATGCGCCCCAGCACAGGGCAACTGAATGAGTTCCCGGAAGAGTTGAATGCTCTCCGTAACCGTATTCCACGTTGATGAGGGACACCGAAATGGACAGGGCAGCCCAGAATCTCGCGGGGTTCGTAATCATTCCTGCCCCAAGGCTGATACTGGATTGCGGGGAAAAAGCGGTATGAAAACTGAATTCTGTATCAAGCCCTTCCTGCCTGCCTGCGCCTATGGCAAGAGATACTCTGTCTACCGGGACAACTCCCAGACCGAGTTCAATTGATCGGGGAGAAGACGGATCGCCGGAATCACCGAGATCAGTTCGAATGATACTGCGGAAAAGCGCCGTGGAGTAAATACCGGAAACTGGAGACCAGACAGCGCCGATATCCGCCGAGACACCTGTTGCCCTGCCGTAGCCGCTTATCTGGAGATTCCTGAAAGAAATATCAGCTCCGAGAACGACACCGTTCATGATTCGAAAAGCAGCTGCGGCAACACCGGTTCCCTCGGTATAACTTTCATCTCCCGACAGAGAGAGAGCAGCGCCCACAGCGAATCTTCTGAACATCCAGTCCCCTGCTATTGCCGTCCGGTCAAGACCGCGCAATCCATAGGGACGTGATGCTGAAGCAGCGACTCCGTGCCCTTCAAGAAGCCCGAGGCAGGCCGGGTTGACCATTATGACCAGTGGTGTTGTGGGAAAGAGGCTGGAGGCTGTCCCGCCCTGAAGCCATGGAGATTCCGAAACGGGTTCAAAGGCTGCTTCAGCGGAGTACGCGAAGATCAGCAGAAGGAACACGGTGAGAAATCTGTAAATTGCTGATTGAATCTTCATACACTGAGTTTACGAATATATCCGGCAGGTTTCAAGTGCTGGTTCTGCGAACGGGTGAAATATGCTTTTCAATTAGATAGAAATACGGAATAGCCGAGATAGATGAATACTCAAAGGTTGACTGCAAGTATAAAATAAATTGAAAGAATTATATGCATCCATATGCGCGCAATATGCAGTGTATTATCAGGTGCTGTTTTACAGAGGGGGTGTTCGGAAATGGGTAAATCCCTCCGACATTCCCTTTACTTATTGTGTTCACAGATGCTGAGCATCTGACAATCGCGAATTTGTAAGGAATCATTGAACTGCGAAAACATTTCATCTGATCGGCGAATCCATTGTTTAAAGGTGTATTATGATAATAGACCCAAAATTCCCGGGAGAAGTGCCGGTCTATAAGCAATCGGCCAGTATTCTTCGTGCTGTACTTGAAAGCTCATAGTATTCAACGGAGAAAATCAATAATTCCAGTCAAGCACAGTAATATCATTGCAGATATTTCCGAAAGGTTGACAAATCATCTTTCAGGGATAAGGCTATGATGTTGTATTTATATTTAGTCGGTAATACCGACAGAATTCAGGCTGTTGGAGAGAACAGATGCGTTACATTGAAGAAGGTCCCGAAACACAGCGGGGCAGGTGTAAGGTTACGCCTCTGGCATATTCTATTCTTCGGAATCGATTTCCCGAATCGCCCGATCCCGTTAAAGAGTGGCTGCCCGATAAACCGGAATGGCCGGACGGGATTCCCGATATTGATATTCTCCACCGTGAACTCAATGATCTGAAAGATCGCGGAGGCAAGATTGTTCTCTACGGGCACGATGACATGGATGGCATTACAGGACTGTACGTTGGTATCAGAATTCTTGAGGGAGAGGGTTTTGAAGTCATTCCGATTACTCCCGAACGTTCGACAGATGATTACGGTCTTGTTCCCAGGCTGATGGAAGGGTCCCTTCTGTCAGGCGATCTGCTGCTTACAGTTGATTACGGATGTTCTTCTGTGGCAGGAGTCCGGTGGGCTCTGGATCAGGGCGCCAGGGTTGTAATTACCGACCATCACATGCTCAATCCTCCTCTGCCTGAAGCCCATGGAATGATCAATCCGCAGAGAACCGGCCCACCCGCCACTTATCTGGCCGGCTGTGGAGTTCTTTACGCCGCCCTGATATCAATCTATCCCGGGTGGGAAAATGAACCCGGACTTCTGACAGCTGTTGCTCTCGGAACTGTTTCAGACAGAGTACCTCTGCTGGGCTGGAACAGATATCTGCTTGAGAAGTTCGCGGAAATGGATATCGATATGATCAAAGGCGGCATGAAGATGCTTGCCGAGCTGTGGCCCGCAAGAGAATCTGCCTGGACGGGATCCATGATCCGTCACGAGATAACATCAACTGTTGGAAAAGGTAAGGGCTCAGGAATCGGGATAATGCTTGATCTGATGATGGACGAAGACTACAGAAGCTGCAGGTCTATCTGGAAACTCATGAAAAAGGAAAGCAGGCGCAGAGCGTATCAGCTGTCAGATGTATTCTCACAGGCTCTCAAGAACAGAGATGACCAGGCATCCGCATACGGAATGACGCTTGTATACATGGATAATATCCCTGATGGCATGGGAGGAACTCTCGCCAGCAAACTAAGCAGAGTGACCCGGAGAGGAACACTGATAGTATCCCCGCGGGAGGGTGGAAAGCTCGTTGGAGAAGCCCGTTCATTCGGGGATTGGGACATGGCCGGTTTTCTAGTGAGTATGGGACGTGTGTTCACCAATGCGGGAGGACACAAAATGGCAGCCGGATTCAGCTGTAAGGGCTTGAAATGGGATCAGCTCAGAGAATTGCTGCTGTCAAGAATGGCTGAATATCCGGTTGATCCGGTACCCAAACCTCACATAGACCTTGAGGTTGATGAACTTCCGAATCCCGCAGAACTTCTCTGCCTTGCGCCGTTTGGAACGAAATTCCTCCCTCCGGCAGTTCGAAAAGATAAACTGAGATACTTGTTGCAGGTAGGCGTGAACACGGTCAGCTGGGGCATTTCAGAAGAAAGCGGCGACTGACGGGGTCGGACTTAGAACTGGACGTTTACCCAATAGCGTTATATGGAATAAATTGTACATATCCCGATAGTGCATGGACATTGAAGAGAGCGAAAGCTAATGAAGTATATCGTTACCGGAGCCGCGGGTTTCATCGGAAGCCATCTGTCAGAGCGTCTTATCTCAGAAGGTGAAAGCGTAATCGGAATTGATTGTTTCAGAGATTACTACTCTCCCGAGTTGAAAAGAGCGAACATATCTTCTTTGCTTGACAATCCCCGTTTCGCCCTTCTTGAACAGGACCTTTCGGATACGGAATTCTTCGAACTCGATGAGGCGATACCTGATGACGAAGAAATCATCATATACCATCTGGCCGCCCAGGCAGGCGTAAGGAAAAGCTGGGGAAAGGAATTTCTGCGCTACACTGCCGATAATATACTGGCCACTCAGCGTCTTCTTGAATGGGCTGTCCGCTACAGAAGGCTCCGCAATTTCATCTTTGCTTCATCATCTTCGGTATACGGACGCGTTGCTGCTTTGCCGATGGTAGAGGACATAACTGTTCCGATTCCTGATTCTCCTTACGGAGTAACAAAACTGGCTGCAGAGAATATGGTCAGGCTTTACACCAGAAATCATGATCTTCCGAGCGTATCCCTTCGATTTTTCACAGTATACGGCCCCCGCCAGAGACCCGATATGGCGTTCAACATTTTCATCAGGGCGATCCTCGAAGAAAAGCCTGTCAGAGTATTCGGTGATGGAGGACAGACACGGGATTTTACATACGTCGGTGATCTGGTCAAGGGTCTGAGGCTTTCGGAAAGCTGTACTGACGGCAGGGTGATGAATCTTGGCGGCGGCAACACACTTCCTCTTCTTGAAGCAATTACCATCCTTGAGGAGGCTGTTGGGAAGAAAGCGTGTCTGGAATTCCTTCCGGTTCAGGCCGGTGATGTTCCCGACACTTTTGCGTCAACCGATCTGCTGGAACGCACAATCGGCTGGAAACCATCCACGCCTCTCCTGGACGGTCTCCGCGAAGAGGCCCGCTGGATTCAGGGTCGGACTTAGAACTCGATGTTTACCCAATAGCGTAAACTGAAATAAAATGATAATGGGGACGCCCATCATAGAGTCATAGTTTTGGGTAGTTTTGGGGACATGCATAGAGTTGCATGTCCCCAAAAGCTATGCTGGTTACTGAACTATATCGGTATCATCTCTGGGTTCAATCTTGAAATTATCGCGGGAGTACCAGAGCAATCCTGTCATGCTTGAAAGGTTATCGCCTACAACCGGGTCGTAGGTGAAGTCACCCATTGTACCAGCGTAACACTCTCCACTTCCGTCATCGACAGCCCATGTGTAGTAGGGCAATCCAATCTGTGTTACATCAACATCGGAAACGGTCACGAATACAGATTCCCATTCCTCAGGATTCATAGACGTTGCCAGATCACCGGTAGAGAACTGAATCGGATCTGGAAGAGAATGTCCGCTCGAGTGGACCACGTAAGATATCGGGTATTTGATCTCAGTCATGCCGTAGTATTCATCCACAACACCGGTTACGGTTACACTGTCACCTCTCTGAAGACCTTCTAGATCGTCGCCAAATAGAAGCAGACCGCTCCAGGGTCCTCCGACAGCATCTGCAAGGGCGGAGTAGGTATAAGTTGAAACAGCAGTATAATCATTCGGATCAGCGGTTATGATTCCGGTGACGCTTACGGTCTGCCCGTCAAAAGGTGATTCTGACTGCTGTCCCTGGATCTCGTAGCAGGTGTAGACATCACCGCCACCTGAAGTTACAAGATCGTTGTTATCCCTGGGTTCGAGTTTCCATTCCTCCCAGGAGTACCAGAGAATCCCGGTTCCGGTAATGATCGTATCACCTACAGCAGGGCTGTATGAATATGAGCCCATATCATCCACAATGCAGTTGCCTGAGCCGTCATCGACAAGGAACTGACCGTATCCCTGTACTTCGGTTACAATCGCATCGCTGAATGTGCAGAGAACAGATTCGTACTGCTCAGGATCAGTAGAATCGGATATGTCTCCAGTGGAAACTTCAATGGCTGGCGGAAGTTCGTTCCCGGTGGAAACGACTTCAACAGAAGAAATTGATCCCAATTCAGTCAGTTCGTAGAATTCCTGAACGGTACCTGTGATAAGTATACGGTCACCGCTGGCCAGAGAAGCAATATCGTCACCGAAGAGAACCAGTCCCGTCCAGGGACCTCCCTCCGGATCACCCAGCACAGCGACAGGACCATAAGAATAGTAGAATTCATCTCCGCCTGCAGTTACAATTCCTGTTACTGATACGATCTGATCT
>DAOWNO010000113.1 GCA_030642525.1 Candidatus Aegiribacteria sp. | reverse complement strand
TCAGACTATTTCGAGCAGATGTATCGGTATGCTGAGCAATTGATCGAGAAGGGCGTCGCTTACATCTGCGACCTTTCTGCTGATGATGTCCGGAAATACAGGGGTACACTGACTGAACCGGGAATTGACAGCCCTTATAGAAACCGCTCTGTTGATGAGAGTCTTGATCTCTTCCGAAGAATGAAGGCGGGTGAATTCCCTGACGGTTCGAGAACTCTAAGAGCAAAGATAGACATGGCTTCTCCCAACATGAATATGCGTGATCCGGCTATATACCGTATACTGAAGAAGAACCACCACAGGACGGGTGACGAATGGTGCATATACCCCATGTATGATTACGCGCATTGCCTTGAGGATTCAATCGAGAGCATTACACACTCACTCTGCTCGCTGGAATTTGAAGATCACAGACCCCTCTACGACTGGTTCCTCGACCAGCTCGGTATCTTCCATCCTCAACAGATCGAGTTTGCCAGATTAAATCTTACATATACAATAATGAGCAAGCGAAAACTTGCTCAGCTTGTGGAAGATGAATTCGTAGAAGGCTGGGATGATCCACGGATGCCTACTCTTTCCGGACTCAGACGGAGAGGAGTCGCTCCCGAATCGATAAGGAATTTCATCGATAGAATAGGAGTTGCGAAAAGGGGCAGCACTGTGGATATGGCACTCCTCGATTACTGCATCAGAGAAGACCTGAACATTCGAGCAGAGAGAAGAATGGGTGTTCTTGATCCACTCAGGGTAATCATTGAAAACTATCCGGAGAACCAGACCGAGGAGATGGAATTCGTCAATAACCCCGAGGACGAAACTGCTGGAACAAGAATGGTTCCTTTCTCAAGGGAACTGTTTATAGAAAGACAGGACTTCATGAAAGATCCGCCGAAGAAGTTCTTCAGACTGGCACCGGGAAAAGAAGTGCGCCTGAGATACGGATATTTCATCACATGCAGGGATGTTGTTAAAGATAAAGATGGTCTTATCGTTGAGCTCCGGTGCACCTATGACCCTGAAACACGCGGCGGCAATGCTTCCGACGGAAGAAAAGTGAAGGGAACGATTCACTGGGTATCAGCAGAACATTCAATTCCGGCGGAGGTCAGACTCTACGACAGGCTTTTTACTGTGGAAAATCCTCTTGCCGAAGATGATTTCAGGAAAACAATAAACCCTGATTCACTGACAGTTCTCACCGGCTGCAGACTCGAACCATCAGCTGCTGATTTTAGAGCGGGTGTTCCAATGCAGTTCGAAAGAAAGGGATATTTCTGCATAGATCCTGATTCCATGCCGGATAAGCTTATCTTCAACAGAACAATCCCGCTTCGAGATACCTGGAAGAAAATCCAGCGTAATGCTCAGATAAAATAGGCTAAACCCGGTCTGAAGGAAAAAGTGAATCGAAAATGAATGAAAATCTGACGAAAATCAGACAGCATCTTCACAGTATTCCTGAGCTGGCAGGGAAGGAATCGCTTACAGCTGAATACCTGAGAACATTTCTGCAGGGCTGCAATCCGGACAACCTGATAACGGAACTCGGCGGTACGGGAATAGCCGCTGTTTACAATGGTCCAATCACAGGCTCCAGGATTCTTCTAAGGTGTGACATGGATGCGGTGCCGGTCAGTGAAAAAACGAATCTGCCTTACACCTCTACTATGGACGGGGTTTCCCACAAGTGCGGACATGACGGACATATGGCAATAATGGCGGGCATCGCGAAGTGGCTATCAGAAAACCGCCCATCCTCGGGCTCCGTTGTTCTCCTCTTTCAACCGGCTGAAGAAACCGGTGAGGGAGCAATTCGGGTTCTGAAAGACCCCAGGTTTCAGAAAATAATACCTGATTCTGTCTTCGCTCTGCACAATCTGCCGGGATTTCCGATCAGAAGCATCATACTTCGCACAGGTATTTTCGCTTCAGCATCTCAAGGCATGATAATAAAGCTTTCAGGATCCTCCTCGCATGCTGCTGAGCCGCATCTGGGCCGAAGCCCCGCGATTGCAATAGCCCGGATGATCCAGACTTTCAATGATTTTCCGGCATCTGATGATTCCGTGAACCGTTCCGTAAAAGTGACCATAACTCATGTCAGAATCGGAGAACCCGCATTCGGGACTTCTCCGGGAAAGGGACTTCTGATGGTTACTTTGAGAGCTGATAATATGAAAACAATGAAAATTCTATCACGGTGGTCGGAAGACAACGCAAGAGAAATTGCGAATTTCTACAATCTTGATGCTGAAATAAGCTGGGCTGAAGAATTTCCGGTGACGAACAATTCAGTAAGAGCAGTTGAGTCGATCAGAACAGCCGCGGAATATCTCGGGCTTGAAACAGTGCAACCTGACAATCCTTTCCCCTGGTCTGAGGATTTCGGTCACTTCACAATGAGTTATCCCGGCGCTCTCTTCGGAATTGGAGCTGGAATTCATACACCCTCACTGCATAGTCCGGAATACGATTTTCCTGATGAGCTTATTACAACGGGAGTTAATATTTTCAAACGAATCATTCACTACAGCATGAAGTAAATCGAATATCCCTGTCTCCATATCAGGAAAAGAGTATCTTTGGAAGAATCGATGAGCCTGTCTACTTCTGAAATGGTTCTAACTTCAATACCATCAATCTCAAGGATTACATCTCCAGCTTGAATTCCTGCTCGTGCTACCCTTCCTGACAGATGAATCTCAAGCACCAGTACGCCAAGTAGGGTTTCATCACCAAGAGATCTGGCTGTTTCTCTGTTTAATTCTTCAAGTACCCATCCGTATTCCTCTGAAGCTGAAGAGTAGTAGATATCAGCCGGCTCATCCGGTTCACGTTCTCCGAGAACCACTTCGATAGTCCTGTCTCTTCCATTGCGCAATACCCCTATTTCAACCGGTGTACCCGGTTCAATGTCTGCTATCACGTTTCTGAATTCCGCAACACTTCTTAATGGCTGTTCATTAACTGTGAGGATAATATCTCCACGCTGAAAACCATACTCCCTGGCTGGAGTATCACCGAGAACCTGAGATATAAGTATTCCATAAGTACCCTCAGCAAGACCGAAATGCTCCGCCAGGCCAGGAGTAAGTTCCTGAATAGAAACTCCGAGCCATCCCCTGCGTACGTATCCGTATTCAAGAAGATCTTCCATGACATTCATTGCAAGGTTCACAGGAATGGCAAATCCGATCCCCTGATAGCCACTGCTGTTTATTGTAATTGCCGTATTGATTCCAATAAGATTTCCATCAAGGTCAACCAGTGCTCCGCCGCTGTTTCCCGGATTAATGGCAGCGTCAGTCTGTATGTATCTCTCATAATCCACAAGCCCTATATCAGATCTGCCTATATAGCTTACTATTCCCTGGGTTACTGTTTGTCCCAGAGCAAAAGGGGATCCAACGGCAAGCACCCACTGACCGACTCTGAGATCATCACTGTCACCAATTGTAATCACCGGAAGCCCGGAAGCTTCGATATGTATTACTGCCAGATCGGTCGCGGGATCGGTTCCAATGAGTTCTCCGAAATACGTCTCACCGTTCTGCAGTATAACTTCCACCACATCCGCATCTCCCGCGACGTGGTGATTCGTAAGGATCAGCCCGTTCTCTGAAACAATCACGCCGCTTCCGACAGATGTAGTGGTGTACTCCTGCTCACGTGGAGAAGGGAAATCGTCAGATGGATTCATGATATATGGATTAGAATAATCAGGGAATAACGGCATTATGGTCGTAACTGTTGTACGAGTATTGATTGTTACAACGCTTGAACCCACAGTCTCAGATATTTCCACGAACATGTTACTCAATATATGTACGTCAAATGATGCTGGAACTGTTCCTGCGGAGGTATCCTCCAGACCTTTGACTGAGAATACAATCATTAATAATACTGAAGGCACAAGAACAAGGTTTATCCGGCTGCGGGGCGTTGACTTCATTTAATTCCTCACTGTTAAGACCTGATACTCTGAGTTTCATTCCTGTACTCATGCCCGGATAATAAGTCCGCCGGGTTCGGAATCAGAACAGTGTCTTGATTCTTCCGAATGTATACTGCTGAAGGCCAGCACCGGAAAGCTCCACCTCAAAGATGATGCCGTCTCCTGATCCGATTCACTCCTTTTTCATATCATAACGGAACATTTCTATATGTCTTAAAATATACCAAACCATCAGCCGCCCTGAAACCGTACAAAGCGCTTTCCCTCTGTCATTTCACCCCTGTCCTCTGTATAATCGAAGTGCTGATCTTTACAAAGCAGCGATATGATGATCGTATATCTTTTGTATACTGCAAGTTATAGGGTCAGGATATTGAAAGAGTCAAAATCAACCCATCGGAGGCGTAGTATGTTATTACGAAAGTGTCAATCTTTCAGAAGTTCACCGGCAACAGGAGGACGCGTTGTCGTGACCGCATTCGCAGCCCTGCTCCTGAGCGGGTTTGGATTGATCCCGATCATAAAGGATGAGGCTGCCGCACAGAATCTCGATTACACGCAGCCATTCGTTCATGACATACAGATGCCATCACCGGATGAGATGGGTCCCGATGTATACCTGGAAGTTCCCGGTATCCTTTCATCTCCTCCGGACAATCCTGAAGTAGGGGATTCATGGTATTGGTGGCTGTGGGTTCACGATCCCATGCCGCCCCATTTTGTATATGAATCATGCACTGTTCACGGGAAGAGTGACAGGGGTTATGTGGTGGTTCGGGACTCCGAGTGGAACGTCTCCATTAACCAGGCCGACGTTGATATAATCATGGAGCGCTGGGAGAACACCAGTCCCGGTCCGTATCCGAATCAGGGAGTCTATGAGATAGACAGCATCGCTTTCGGAACACCGCCGGATGAAATGGACGAAGATCCAAGGATCTATCTGATGTGGTTCGATTTTGTGATTTCAGCTGACGGATTCTTCTTCTGGTTCGATGAATATCCGGAGGGAGAAAACCCCCCGTATCACAGCAACGAGTGCGAAGTACTCTATCTCAGCACCGGGAGTTCGGGCGGCGGCCCCGGCAGTGATTACATGCTCGCAGTAGCAGCCCATGAATTTCAGCATATGATTCACTGGAAGTACGATGATAACGAGGCTACCTGGGTAAACGAGAGCTTATCCGAACTGGCCATGTGGCTCTACGGAAATCCGGACTACATCTCGAGCTTCAACAGCAACCCGGATAACAATCTGATCGAATGGGACGCAACCTGGGCCGATTACATTCAAACCTATCTCTGGGCGCTGTACTTCTACGAACAGTATGGCGGTCATGAATCCACATACGCGCTGGTTCACGAACCATTGAACTCAATTGCAGGATACGAAGCTGTACTGGATGATTTCGGTTATTCGAATGACTTCGCCGATATCTTCGCCGATTGGACTGTAGCCAACTTCCTTGATGATACTACCATTGAGGATGGTCAATTCGGATACGAGGGTGCTGACCTGCCCGCTTTTAATGTATCCGGAACCTATTCCATTTATCCTGTATCCGATATTTACAAAACCGTGAACCACTGGGCAGCGGACTATTACCGTTTCCAGAGCTTCGATGGCTTCGAAACCCTTCTGCTGACATTCGATGGAGCTGACAGCAACATTTACGCAGTGTGGGCTCTCGCGCAATACGAAAACGGCATCACCGAGGTTCTTCGCATGACGCTGGAAGAGAGTTCGCAGACCGGAGAGCTTAACGTTATGGGACTTACCGATCCGAACGATGTGGTTATCCTTGTGGTTGCATCCACATCAAGTACAGGCGGAACCGGTTACTACTTCGGCGGATACGCCAATCAGGGAATTGAGGACGATGTCGTCATCATACCTCCGGTTCTTCAACTTCAGGCTATACCGAATCCGTTCAGTACTTCTGTTGTTTTGCAATTGAATTTTGCCGGGATATCGATGATTGATAATCCGGAAATCGAAATCTTTGACATGCATGGCCGCATGGTACACAGACTCAGTGCTGCGTTAACGAGTGAGAATGAAGCAACGCTGGTCTGGAACGGTCACCTTGCAGATGGCAGTCCGGCAACTCCCGGGCTTTTCTATGCAAGAGCAGGAGCAGGCTCAACCCGAAGTGTGGTAAAACTTCTTTACCTGCCCTGATTAAGGTCTGATTCCGCAAATTCCCAAATTCCGGGGACTATATGCTGTCCCCGGAATAATCATTGCTGCAGCTCTGTAGAGTTTCTTCGAAACTGATGAAGGTATTATGTCTCCTGGATTCAACTCGTAAGTGCAACAAAACTGGTTTTGTACTGGTGGGTGAGCTGTATAAATACCGATTGAGCTTACAGAATTGATCTGACAATTGTCATAGATGATCCCGATTATCCGGAATCAGATACCAGGAATATAACCACAGGTCGAAATCCATTTTACAGTGTTCTGAATGTGAATCTTTCAGGATTCGGGGGTCCCGTTACTCTCGATATCTTTGATCTCCTGGGCAGGAAAGTTCATTCAGCTGTAGTGGAAAACAGCCATTCATGAGAAGACTCGTCCGTTCCGACAGGAACCTTCTTCATAAGAGTATCTGATGAAACGGGATGCAGGGGGTGGTATTTCCCATCCCCTGTTTCTTTGAATACATCAAGTTGAGGATATTGAATCTATCCGAAGTTCGCGGTATTGCTCCGGTTATCTGCTCAGGCACGTTTTTCTGACTGTGAAAACACCGCTCGTCCTTTACGCGCAGATATAAATGCCGCTGGTAACTTCCATATCGGAATTATCCACTGCATCCCAGACTTCGTTATGAACCGCGGCTTCCCTGTACTGTGTTCCC
>DAOWNO010000285.1 GCA_030642525.1 Candidatus Aegiribacteria sp. | reverse complement strand
CGACAGCCCACCCGCCCAGAAGCAGATAATGAACTTTATGCTCGTTTAAAAACTGTATAAACTCTTTGAAGTCGTCCGGTAGTTGCTTCTTGCCCATAAAAGCATTCCCTTAAAAATGTGATTGTTCTGAACTTATCCTGTGCGCTGGTCCTTGCCCAGAATTGTCTGTTTTCTTTTTCTAACTCTTTTGAAGTTCCAATACTGATTGATTTTCTGTCTATTCTATCACTCATATGCATCCTTTGTTTCCTGCATAGTATGTGTACAGCAACGCAGCGGCTGGACTTTTGTGGTTTGTACACTAATCAGATGATTAATATATCGCTGTACGTTTTACTGTGCCTGCAATAAAGATAATATCCAAAGTAGTTTGCCGCAAGGTTTTCTGAAGCTTATCTGACACTTGAATCTTTTGAACTTCTGTAATGATAGTTCAAGTTTATGATAATTTGATCCCGATCAGGAATATATCGAGTGTGTCGTGCAGCGTGAATGGTCTTGGTCCGAACTGTCTTTGGATTTCTTCAGTTTTTTGTTAAGGGTGTTGACACTTATTCCGAGAGCTTTAGCAGCTCTGGTCTTGTTGCCTCCGCAGGCTTCCAGGGCTTTTCCGGTGTACTCTGATACTATCTCATCAACTGTTGCTACATCAGATTCTTTCTGTGGGGTTCTGTTTATGAGATAATCCTGATGGTATTTCCTTAAACGTTTCTCACAAGGCTGCTTAGGGAGAATGCACCTCCGGCTGGTTTAATCCTTTCAGACGACATCAAAGAGTTCTTGAGGTTATTGATAATATGAGTGGGAATAATGTTCGATACTGCGCTATTGACGATTCTTAATTAATATCATCAAACAGGTTCAGTTGATCCCTGTCACGCGTTTTTCTTTTTTCTTCTGCTATCTTTCGTTTTTTTTCTATTCTGCGTGCTTCTTTTTCTTCCAATTCCATTTCTTTCCGGTGTTTCTGTTCGATTTCATGCTTTTTCAGTTCTTCGAGGTCATCGCCTTCTGCTGCTTCTATTCCTGAAACCGGGAAAGCAGGAATGATGAATCCCTCGGGTGTAATATAAAATTCAAAAGATCTGGCAATTTCCGGTCTGGTGAACCTTCTGTCACCAATTGAAATGTCACATTGATCCTGGATTAGATATGCTTTGTTCTTAACAGTTGATCTGTTTACTCCAAAATGACTGCAGATCTCATCAGCAGGCAAATATGCGTCACTGCTCTTGTCGAACAGAAAATTCAGGCGTGCGACGACGTAAACAATGGACGCGGCCCATATTTCAATTCTGCCTCGAAATATGTTCAGACCTGATTTGCGACTGATTGATTCAAGCAGGTTCATGGTGAAACCCTGTAACTCATCATCAAAGCGGGATGCGGTGAATTCCTTCAGCAACTCTTTTATCTTTAACAGCTTGTCATCATTATTGTTCTTCATATTCCTTCTCTATTCCTAATACAGTACCTGCGAGTTCCAACCAACATTCGATCCCGAAATATGTCTGAATTCGCTTTTTCCTGGTTAATCGATGAAAGCAAGGATCGATCTTCATAACGCGGAGAATAGCAGGTCATTCAAGTTACAGTTTGGAAGAGATATTACTGACAGATGCTATTTTCGAGCGTTTGGCGTATTTTCTCAGTTCCTTTCTGAATGCTGAATGACGGTTGAATGTTTCTTTCCATTTCATCAGGAATTCCGTTGAAGCTTTTTCATCCTGTATTTCAGCCATCACTTCTGCAACTCCCGCGGCCAGCATGGCTGCTTTGTAGTAACTTTTCCTGTATTTGTTACTCACGATCTCGGTGATTCTTTTCCGGACCCTTTCAACGCACCAGCTGAAGATCTCAGTTTCCTTTTTTGAGGGCAATACTGAATCCATAACTGGAACCAGGGATTTCAATAAGGATTTGCTTTCAGCCATATACGGGATGGATGATTCAAGCAGTTCAGTAAGATTTCTTGTTTTATCCTGCGCGAGGAAAGCCAGCATGAATGGAACCACGATACCTGAAGAACTGCGCGTCCATCCAACCGGTTTGTCATCACCGCACAGCTTTATTGCTTCATCGAACCGGTGAGCGTAAATAAGTGACCAGGCCAGGGTATTCTTACCCGCGTATGTTTTATTTCCCATAGCTGATACCGCGACCCAGGTATGTTCAATTTCCCGCTGAAAAAGCGCTTCAACTCTTTTGCAGGCTTTGTCGATTTCCGTTCCGTAGCAGTCCTGTCTGTTCGCTTCAAGGGCAAGTGAAACAAGCCGGTCAAGACACGGACTTGAGTGGAACCCTTCCCGGATCGCTTTTAGAAGAAGTTCATCATCTCCAAGGTTCTTCGCTGCCTGAGCAAGGAAATCGGCTATTTCCGAACGTATTCTGTAATCAGGATTGATTATATCGAGTGCCTTCTGTGAGAGTTGTGCCGTTCTCTGAAAATCCTTGCTGTTTACCAGATCTTGAAGAAGATCCCTCCAGAATCCCGGCCGTTTATCGCCAAGCGCATGCGCGTATTGCTCAATTTCCCTGATACCTCCATGGAGCATTACCGCTTCACGGAGAAGCATATCGTTCTTTGCTGAAAGGTCGCTTTTCATCAGATCGATCCAATTCTCCAGGAATTCGTCAAAGTCCGGAAGCGGAGCAGTGTCTGTACCGATGATTCCTTCAAGAAAGCCATCTATAGAACAGAGGTAGCCGTTATGCTTAGCTTCATCATTCATTACCATTATTCGATCAGATGGATCGGAAGTCAGGTATTTCAGACGGACAAGAGTGAATTGAGCTTCTTTTACATCCGTATCAAGAAGGGAGAGAGTATCCGGAGGGCCGGGAAGATACCCGCTGTCTTCATGGAAATCGATAATTGAGAAGATTTCCTCATAAAGCTTTCTTGCCTTCGGGAAGTCACCCGAATCGTAGATCATTCGGGCATCTTCCAGGTATTCATCAATTTCTTCGGCCCAGGATTCATCTCCCCATTCTCTTTCATCTCCATACTCTTCATCCCATCCCCATCCCTCGGAGAATTCCATATTCTCAACCCTTTTACGGAGTTCTCTGATCTGCCTCAGAGTAGCATCAAATGAAACATGCGGTGACGCTTTGGGTTCGATGCCTGCAAGGAATGCTGATCTTCCATCTGTTGGAGTATTGCGGGCAAGAGATAGGATGGTTTCTCTGAGCTCTTCGGGAGAGTATTTTTTAAGAATCTTCTCCGCTTCAAGCAAAAAATCCCTGAGATTGATTTTACTGCCTCCTTACAAGCTTTCCAATCGATCCTGCCGTATGTGCCGGCTGTTTACGGCTTATTCAGGCCAAGTTCCTCCCATAACCAGGACAGGTCGTAATTCATATTGCTCGCTGATTGCTTTGCTTCCATGTCTCTGAGGAGCAGTGTCAGCTGTTTACGCGTTTTCGGAGT
>DAOWNO010000184.1 GCA_030642525.1 Candidatus Aegiribacteria sp. | reverse complement strand
TCCAGTCCCTGCCGGACTGAATTAACGACAGTTCTGGAAGTGATCGTGCATCCTGTCATGGCGTCAATTGTCCCGCCATCCTTCTTCAGAAAACACTCCTGAGCGGTTATTCCGGTCAGATGCTCAATCAGCTTGGAGGGAATGACGATATTCGCTCCGAGACCGGGGGTTTCCTGCTGACATAGAATTATCGTTCCGGCAACTCTCCCATCTATTCGAGTTGCCACCATTGTCTGTACTGTGCTTGAATAACCCTTCCCGTAGGCTATGAACACGTATCCGATCCTTGATGTATCAGGTGGCAGGAATACTTTAACAATCTGCAGCAGCTCATCGCATGACGCATACGGGTTCTCGAGATTGTTTATGGAAAGGGAATCAAATGCAAGACTGTCGCCGGGCATGAGGCTGGCGGCTGCAGCTGACATGGCGTTCTGTTTCTCGAGTTCCTGCTGTATTGCGATGAGCGGGGCAGTACGGCTGTTCACAAGGCCGAGAGCCACTGCGGCAATAAGTGCTACAAGCATCAGCACAAGACCCAGTTTAAGCATTTCAATCATTCTCTTTCACCTCCCCGAAGATTTTTGGTCTGGTAAATCGATCAATCAAAGGGGTCATAAGATTCATAAGAAGTATGGAGTATGAACACCCCTCCGGATATCCGCCCCATCTCCTGATAACCATTGTTAACAATCCCGCTCCAATTCCGAATATGATCCTCCCTCCGGGTGTCACAGGAGTTGTCACCATATCCGAAACCATGAAGAATCCTCCAAGGATCACTCCACCTGCGAGAACATGGAAAAGCGGATCACCGTTAAACCATTCGCTGCCTCCGAATACCCAGGCAAAAAGAGCAACAGTTCCCAGATAACTGAGAGGAAGCCTGATTTCAAGAACACCTCTGATAATAAGAAACAGTGCTCCGACGAGAAGAAGAAGAACAGAGGTTTCACCAATACATCCCCCTCTCCTTCCAACAAGGAGATTAAGATAAGTGGATCTCTGCGACAATGCGTGACGTATGCCGGATGCTCTTGCTTCAAGATCCGCAGCTTCTGCATGGTGGCCTTCTTCACCGGCAAGATCAGCACTTTTATCCAGATCAAAACTCTGTTTCAGAACATTGAGGGGAGTAGCTCCGGAAATCGCGTCAGCATTCGGCATTTTCAGTAATTCTTCCTGCACAATTCCGTTTGTCTCCCAGGGATTATCCTGTCCGTTTCTCCATTCTTCAGGCGCTATCCATCCTGCGGTCATCAAAATTGGAAAACTTGCCATCAGGAAAGCACGGCCAAGAAGAGCGGGGTTCACAATATTGTGTCCGAGGCCTCCAAATGCCTGCTTGCCAACAATGATCGCAAAGGCGGATCCCAGAATCGGCAGCCACCATGGAACACCGGGTGGTACATTGTACGCCAGAAGGATACCCGTTACAATGGCGCTGCCATCGAATGCAAAACTGACAGGTTTTTTCATGAACTTCAGGCACAGATACTCCGCCAGCACAGCTGCTCCCACGCTCAGAGCAACAATCAGAAGTGCTCCCGGGCCAAAGAACCAGGTCGCGGCTGCGAGCGCAGGAAGCAGAGCTATAACCACATCGAACATAATCTTCCTTGTGCTCTGTTTCGTGCCAACATGGGGTGACATTGCAAGTTCAAATCGTCTGTGTTCCATTTACGCCCCCTCTCCCTGGCCGGATCGTATAGCGTCTTGAGCATTCTTGATATAATGAACGAGATATCTTCCTGCAGGACAGACGTAACTGCACGTTCCGCATGCCATGCAGTTCAATGCGCCGTATTCCTTCGCCATTTCCCATCTTCCGTTCTCGGCTGCTGTGGCAATCATGCTGGGAACAAGCTTAAGAGGGCAGATGTCCACACATTTGCCGCATCTGATACATGGTCCTTCCGCTATATCCCTGACTTCCTGATGGGACAGAGCAAGAACGCCACTTGTGCCTTTGGTCACTGGAACACCATCGGTGTAAAGAGCAATGCCCATCATTGGGCCACCGCTGATCAATCTCTCAACATCACCGGTATATCCGCCTGATTCTTCTATGAGATCAGTAAACAGTGTTCCGACACAGGCATCATAGTTGCATGGGGATGAGATCCCTGTACCTGTTACTGTAATTATCCTTCTGATCGAAGGTTCACCATCTCGAACAGCGCCGGCAACAGCAGCAGCAGTTGCGACATTCTGAACAACTACTCCAATATCCAGAGGAAGCCCTCCGGCAGGAACTTCTCTGCCGGTTGCAGCGTCAATAAGCTGCTTTTCCGCGCCCTGCGGATATTTAACTTTCAATGGAAGAACAGTGACACCCTTTTTCTCCATGACATCAATTGCATTCGGCTTATTGACCTCAATTCCGATGACACATCGCTGAACACCCAGAGTATATGCGAGTATCTCCATACCCAGAATGATATCGTCCGGTCTTTCCAGCATAAGCCGGTCATCAGCCGTCAGATATGGCTCACATTCGACTCCGTTTATCAGCAGAGTATCGATCTTCTTATCCGGAGGAGGGGAAAGCTTCACATAAGTTGGGAAACATGCGCCGCCCATTCCTGAAATACCGGCCTGTTTAACTCTCTCTATAATCTCGGATGGAGAATGATCATGAAAATCATCCCACTTCTCGAAAACCTGACCGCCTTCTTCGGATTCCGTCTCGATTACCACAACGGGACCTTTCCGTCTGTGAGGCATAGGATAATCCTCAAGACCTATTACGGTTCCGTTCACAGGAGAATGGGTCGGCAGGCTGATAAAACCATTCTGAGCACCGATTTCCTGCCCTCTGATTACGGTATCACCCTTATCAACGATCGGTTTTGATGGAGCTCCGAGATGCTGGCATAAAGGTATCCTGACAATATCCGGAGCAGGAATTTTCCTTATCGATTTGCCGGACGACAGTCCTTTGTTCCCTGGAGGATGAGTCCCTCCTCTGAATGTTCTTGCTCTGCTCATACGCCTCCCCTGTATCCTGTATTGCGTATCGCTGTTACTGTTAATAATCGTACTGGTTTAAAAAGCATATTGAAGCTAATCCTTCAACAATCTGTCCAACTCTTCCTTGAACTGAGACACATCCTTGAACTGTCTGTAAACACTCGCGAATCGAACATAGGCAACCTGATCAACTTTCTGCAGGAACTCCATAACACATTCACCGATGAATTTGCCTGTAACTTCATCCGGAAATTCCTCAGTTACTTTTGCGAGGATCCTGTCTACCAGATCCCGTAAATCCTCCGCGGCCACGGGTCTTTTCTCGCATGCCCTTTCAATGCCTTTCTCAAGTTTATGACGATCAAAAGGCTCTCTCCGGCCGTCGTTCTTGACAACAACGGGAAATGTCCTTTCAATGTACTCATAGGTGGTGAACCTGTATCCGCACTCAGAACACTCGCGCCTTCTGCGCGTTGCTTCTCCATCCCTCACAGCACGGGAATCAATTACTCTGTCGTCAATGCTTGAACATCGGGGGCATTTCATCTTTCTGCTCCATACAGGATCAAGTTAAAACCAGGTTATCTCTATTTTTGAATTGCACAAGTCAGCAGAATCATAGTAAATATCCTTGACGAAGAACACCGTTTACAATAGAATCAGCGGGCTTCGATGGTGGGAGTAGTTCAGTTGGTAGAGCCCCTGATTGTGGATCAGGTGGTCGCCGGTTCAAGTCCGGTCTCCCACCCCATAATGCGCTCCTAGCTCAATTGGCAGAGCAACGGACTCTTAATCCGTAGGTTCCGGGTTCGATTCCCGGGGGGCGTACCAGAAAATTAAGCCGCGGGGCATAAAGCCTCGCGGCACCGCATACATAAAAAACAGGTGCGCCCGTAGCTCAGCTGGATAGAGCAGCGGACTTCTAATCCGCAGGCCACAGGTTCGAATCCTGTCGGGCGTACCAGTAAAGTAACAGGGGGGCATCAGCCCCCCTTTTTTTGCTGTATGAACTGCGGATTCGGACCTTGGTGAGTTTACCCTGAGCGAACGAAGTGAGTCGAAGGGAATCCTGTCGGGCGTACCACTCGTTGCGAAAATAAAAAATAAAACTCACGCACTTGAGCTCTTTACATAAGACTGCCGTCTAATCATTTTAGTCTTTAGGATATGTTGGTGTTGTGCTTGAAAAACCATATGCTGGAGGATATCTTATGAACTTTATTGAGATTGTAAAAGATGTATATCCTATGTCTGCTTTGAAAAGGATTGCAGGAGCACATGTTGTTGACCATCGAAACTTAAAAGAAGACGAACTCAGGGATGCAATTGTAAAAATAAAACCTCAATACACGCATGAGGAAACTGTCTTTGAACTCATTGAAGACGTGTTCCATCGAACCAGCGACCTTCCCATGAGAGTATTATCAAAAATAATCCTAAATGATGTCCTTCTTGAGGAAATTGGCTATGGACTACCCGTTGAAGACCTAGAAGAAAGGGTTATAGCGATTGAGCAATCAATTGTAGACAGATCGAACGAGACGGACTTGGCTGAACTAGCTGGTGGGAAAAACAGTGAGTTTTACGCTAATCTTGAACTGTATAACTTTGTACTGGGTGTTGCTTGGGAACATAGAAATACAAAATCACCAGATGAAGCAAATCTTCTAAGAAAACTTAGAAACCGCTTGGGAATTACACATACTAAGCACAGGATTCTTGAAGCAAAACTCGGTAAATTTCCAAAGATGAACAACGAACTCCATACTCGACAAGAGATTAGGGAAGTCAGAAAAGAGCTTCAAAGAAAAGGCTTAATCTTTGAGATAAGGAATGAAAACAAAGTCTCATTCGATATACTCCCTGATGAGCTTGCTGAAGTGATGCAATCCATTTTCCAGAAAGATATGAGAACTGATGGTTATCGGATAATGCTGGGGTATAAGCTATTCAGGAGAAAGGACACTCTCAGAAGAATACTGAAAGCATCGAAGATCACATCTAAGCAGACTGAAAAGAACGATACTTTGACAAACAAGATAATCGCTAGAGTACGGCCTTATGACTGTCTGTGCAATTTCAATAATGATG
>DAOWNO010000179.1 GCA_030642525.1 Candidatus Aegiribacteria sp. | reverse complement strand
GGTCCGAAACTTACCGGAGGTTTGGGTGCCGGCGGAAATGTGGAAACAGGTGAGAGCTCCGCTGAGGAGAGCAGGGATGAGATCGAAGAAAGCCTCCAGGATTGCAGCATGGTTTTCATTGCTGCCGGTATGGGCGGAGGAACAGGCACCGGAGCAGCTCCGGTCGTGGCTCGAATAGCAAGGGATCTCAATGCTATTACAGTCGGAGTTGTAACCAGACCATTCGAGATCGAGGGTTCTGTTAAGAAAAACAGAGCAGAGCAGGGCATATCAGCACTGAGAAAGGAAGTTGATACTCTTATCGTCATCCCTAACGACAGTCTCCGTCGTGAAGCAGGTGATGATGAGACGCTGTCGAATGCTCTGGAGAGAGGAAACAGAACTCTAAAAGATGCTGTGGAAGGTATAGCGAACATCATCTCATCACCGGGCCTTATGAACCTCGATTTTCAGGACATAAAGAAGGTTATTACAACCGGTGGAGGCGCCATGATGGGCACAGGCTGCTGCAACGGTGAGCACCGTGCTTCTGAAGCTGCAAGCAGAGCCATATCCGACCCGCTTCTGGAGAATGTATCGATCGAGGGCGCTCAGTCACTTCTTGTCAGTATTCAGGCTTCTTCAAGCATGAAATTTTCTGAGTTCCACGAGGCGGTGGAGATCGTTACGAAGGCCGTAGGACCGCAGGCTGACGTATCGCTGGGAACCAGTATTGTTGAAAGCATGGGTGATCAGCTGAAAGTGACCGTGATCGCAACAGGTTTCGGTGAGGTTGAAGAGATGGATATCGATTCAGAGGAAATAAGATTACCTGAAAGCCTGAAATCCAAGAGTCCTTCAAGGGAAACTGAACGGGATAGAGTTCCATTTATTCTTGGAGGTAACCGAAACGGTGGAAAGGAGGAAAGGAAAAAGCACCCGCCATTCTTCCGAAGTTAGATGGAGATGCTTTATTGTATTGAAAGTGCTTGAGTGGTAAGCATATAGCAGTATCGTCTAGCGGTATGCGTTTCATTATCGTATATTACCCGCATCTAAGAATGGAGGGTAACACCAATGAGCAGAAAACCTGCAGCCGAATATTATGATGAACGTCGACGCAGGCTATTGGATAACGAAACATGTACTCATGACGTATCAAAGCATGGCATCTTTGAAATAATTCTTGCTTCACCCAGCGAATACCGCAACGCAATGTCTTCTCTTCGATTCCAGAGTCTATTCAGACAGTTGGCTTCCTGGCCGGAAACCTGCTGTGAGAGGGCGTTTTATCCCGATAAAGATGAATTCCACTGGAGAAGCAGATACGGAAATCCCTCCATAACGCTTGAAACGGGCAAATCAATAAGACAATGTGATCTGCTTGTCTTTGCCCCAACCAGCGAAGATGATTACCTGAGGATCCTGGAGATGATGAAGCTTTCCGGTATCGAGCAGAGGAATGAAGAGAGAATCAGTAAATGGCCTCTGGTTATTGCCGGAGGTACTCCGGTTACGGCTAATCCAATGCCTCTTTCAATGTTCATGGATGCCTTCATAATAGGGGAGACTGAACCATCAGTAGGTCCTGTTCTGGATACCATTAAAAGCCTTGGTGCGCAGGGTGCACCGAAAAGAAAGATACTTCGGAGGCTTGCCACACTGCCCGGAATGTACATTCCTTCCGTGCATGATATACCTGGAAAAGTAAGCTCGATCATGCGTCAGTGGGCAGGTTCGGATGGGATGGGGATGACTTCCTTCATTCATTCTCCCGATTGCATAAATACTGATATATCAATGCTGGAGATATCAAGGGGATGTTCTTTCAACTGCAAGTTCTGTCAGCCTGGATATGTCAGCCTTCCATATAGAGAGTGTAAACTTGAAGATCTGGAAAGTACTATTGCAAATCTGCCGGACATAAAGAAGCTTGCTCTTCTCGGCAGTTCACCAAGATCCTATCCTGAAATCCGCAAGGTCATCAAGGCAGCTAAGAAACGAGATCTGGAAGTTATATTCTGCTCGAACAAATATGAGGATCAGATTCACTCCGGTGAGGTACCCGATGACCTCAGTGAGAAATCAATTGTACTATCCCCCGAAACGGGAACTGATTCCCTCAGGAGAGTTATCGGAAAGAAACTCAACAACAGTCAGCTATTTGAGTCTCTTGAAAAGTATTATGATAAAAACGTGAAACTCATCAAGATATATTTCATGATTGGTTTACCCTTCGAGACTGATGCGGATAGAATTTCATTAGTTGATTTCGTAAAAGAGGTACGAGCCAGAACTACTCTCCCAATACGTGTTGATATAAATCCATATATACCAAAACCATGGACTGCATTCCAATGGACTTCGATGGCGGCTCCCACCAGCCTCAGGGAATGGATAGAACAGCTCGAACCCAAGTTTCGGAAGATAAAGAAAGTCACAGTCAGATTCGGCGACCCGCGCAAGTCTCATATCAGAGCACTTCTTGCAAGGGGAGATCACCGAACGAGCACTGCTCTTGAAGAAAAGCTTTCTGGTGTGGGATGGAATACCGCTTTCAAGAGAGCCGGTGTGAACATAAAATGGGTTCTGGAGGACATCGATCCCGATACCTCTTTTGAATGGAGTTTCCTGAATATGGGTTTCGGTCACACAAGGCTTGCCCGGGAATACCATGCATCATATTCCCTCAATCAGAACAGATTGAAAGATATGGAGAAGGAATCAGAACCGGAAGATTCTGAATAGATCTGATCTATTATTTGTATATGAAGAAGCGGGAATGTAGATCATTCCCGCTTTACCAAAAACCCCAGTTAGACTTTCTGAAATTTACCCGTTTTAAGACAACTGGTACATATCTTAACTCTCTTCGGCTTGCCATCGACCAATATCCTTGCATTCTGAAGGTTAGGTTTCCAGACATGTTTTGTACGTCTGTTAGAATGGCTGACGCGGTTTCCAACTGAAGGACCTTTACCACAGATATCACATTTCCAGGACATACTCAGCTCCTAATTGTATTTATATGACTCGAATAAGAACCAGTTTAATAATGAAATTTCGGATATTAAGCAAGTCCCATGTTCTGAAGGGGGTTGACAGAATCTGTATGATTCCCATAATTGACATGTGTTATACAGACTGCGGGGGCGACAGGTATCGACGGGTTCAGAAGCGGTCTGACGGTTGCATGTCGAGGTTATCCGCTTCCTCGTTAAACTGGCGGATAGAAACAACTGCCGCATAAATACGGCACGCTGTTCCGAATAACAGGAACAGCCGTCCTCCCCGGAATAGCTTTCCTTTCGGGGGCTGGGCGGAAGAAGGAAAGCTGGCTGTGAAGCCCCGTTCCCAGACGTAAGCAGCGAGATTAAATGGGAGCTAGGTCTGACAAGGCCGACCGGAGCCGAATCAGAATGACATTAATCCGGACTAAACATGTAGAGCCGACAGGTCCCTGATCTCGGACGCGGGTTCGAATCCCGCCGCCTCCACCAATAATAAGGCCGTAAGTTCCTATCATAAAGGAACTTAGGGTTTTCGGTAATTATGGGGTACTGCGCCATTGCACGCTATTTGCACGCAAATCATCAGAAAGTACAACATTTCCGATCATATCTGCCAAGTCTTTCAGACGATCATCTCTGGACTTGGCATAGATGTTTGCTGTCAGTTCGATGTCCAGTCAATCACGGAAAGGAATCCTGCGGTCTCCGGAAGGATGTTCGCCTACCTTAAGGAAATGATACCGTACGTTAGATCAAATTACAGCGCAGGTTTCATCCGGGCTACAGATTATCAGAGAGTGGCTCTATGCCTTTCAACCGGAGCAAGTATTACACTTGGGGAGTCTACGAATCTTGATCTTGGATTATCTTGGAGAAGCAGAAGCAGGAAAGGTGGAGCTTTCCCGGAACCCCTCATAGATAATATCGATGATTCTGGCAGTTATTACTCCGCAGGACTATCCTGGAGGCTTTAGCCGGTAGAGGAATAGCTTTAAAAACTATGAAGCATTCTTGAAAAATGACCAGAAATCAATAGGCTATTAAAGTAACTGGAGCATACTCAAGTTTACATCAGATGTTTGGCCATGAACAGGAATATTTCTGTCTGTTCATCAATATACATCTGCGTGGTTCGACCTGCGCCATGACCTACATTTGTCATTGTTCTAAGGAGAATTGGGTTATTGGAAATGTTGGCTGCCTGAAGTTTTGCAGCCATTTTAAAAGCATGAAGCGAATCTGTACCTCTATCGTCGTGCAGTGATGTTTTCAGGAGAGTCGGGGGGAAGTAAGAACCATCCTTCACATTGTGATAAGGCGAATATGAGAGGAGCCATTCAAAGTCTTCTGGATTATCAGGATTACCATATTCGGACATCCAGAATTTACCACCCTGGGTTAGATGGAAACGCAGCATATCAAGCAGTGGAACATCAGAGATAACCGCAGCCCAAAGGTCAGGACGCTGCACCAGTACAGCTCCAGTAAGAAGACCTCCATTACTGCCGCCTGATATACCAAGATATTCGCGACTGGAATATTTCCGAACAGAGAAATCATCCTCGCCTGCAAGTCGTACCGGTCTTTCACCAATCAGTGCTTCTCCTGCTGCTATGAAATCATCAAACACATTCTGCTTGTTACCCAGCATGCCGTCACGGTGCCAGTTCTCACCATACTCACCACCACCGCGAATGTTTGCAATGGCATATATCCCTCCCTGTTCCAGCCAGAACACAATTGGTGCTGAGAAGTACGGTGTTCTGGAATAACTGAAACCTCCATATCCAGTAAGAATCACAGGATTAGAACCATCCAGTTTTGAATCACGACCACGGATGATAAACATTGGTACAGAAGTGCCATCGAAGCTTCGGAAGAACACCTGTTCAGTGAGGTACCGATCTGCATCTATTTTCAAACTGTTCTCGGTGAATTTGCATAACTCATTACGCTTGATGTCATATTTATATGTCTCATCCGGTTGAAAAGAAGAACAGTAGGACACAAAAACAGCGTCTACCTCTTCCTCTCCATAGGGCAGAGAACCAACCCCTACACCAGGATACTTAAGTTCTCCGATCTCAAGGCCATCCAGGGAATGGATAAATGTATGTGTAACAACATCAATAGACCGC
>DAOWNO010000001.1 GCA_030642525.1 Candidatus Aegiribacteria sp. | reverse complement strand
GTTCCGATTATCCGCCCCGGTTCAGCCGGAAGCAGAGAGTCAGGAGACAGATAACTGTCAGTTCCCGTGAGCCACAGTTCGGATTCGGGCTCAACTTCAAGTGATACATTGAGCAGTCCGCCTGCTGTACTGCCCTTCAGCCTCCTAACAGCGAACGGATCTGAGACATCCAGAAGACTGTACGAGTCCTCGGCGCCCCCCATTGAGAAGCTGTACTTTCCTTGAACAATATCGGTAAAGCGCAGTAATCGCCCTGCGGCGTAAGACAGGCGCCTGGGATAATCAGCCTGGAAGTAATTGAAATAGACTGTTCCCGGGTCGTTCAGGGCTGTCACTTTAAGAAGGTTCATGGATAGGTCAAAAGTAAGCCCCTCGAATGTGAATATCTGTTCAACTCTTCCGTTAAAGGATGTGTCGGCAATCAGATCTCCGTTAAGCTCAAAGAGAATGTCGTGATCACAGGAGGAACTCGATATGAGGGAAATGTCCAGTCTGCTATCTCCGTCAACTGATGAACTCGAGAAATAGAAGTAACCGGGAATGTTCTCGTAAAGCATTGACCATACCCATCCTGTACTGTCCTCATAACCGCCGACCCAGATATAATCCTGTTCCTGCCAGAGGCTATGAAGAAGGCTGTCGCCCCATGCCGGAGATCCGTCTGGTGTCGCGTCCAGAGTATCCATTCTCAGGCCGTCTTCACCTCCCCATGTGAGCCAGTAGACATTATGGGTTGCATAGCGGTGATAAAGCCTTTCAGATACTCCTTCGCTGAAAGCAAACCTGTTCAGATCCTGCGCGAAGAATCTGATATTATCGGATTGGTCGAATATCCCGTCTCCTCCGTCATTTACCTCAATTGCAATCTCGCTCAGTGAATGCTCTTCTCCAGGATCCATGAGATCAAATTGTGTTCCAGATCCTCCGAACATCCGAATTGAGCTCGACGGAGCACCTGTTACATCGCACCCGGCCTGAGCAAGCTCATCGCCGGTTACCGAATAAAAACCGGTAGAAGAAATGGCTATTCTAACCCATGGAAGTCCCCAGAACGGGCTTGAAGCCCGTTCAGTGGAACCCGGCCAGTAAACAAGGGAGGGAAGGCAGAGAGCGCTGAGAAGCGGATTGCCTATCTCGCGGGAGCCGCTTCTCGATGGCCATTCAAGACGAATATTCATCTCAGAAGGAATTCTTGAATTGTTCCCTGTCGCGAACGGCGTAACGGTTACTGCGGCAACGGTTGTTCCGGCCATATGCATTGTTTCAAGTTCAGCATAATCCCCGCGGCGGCCGGCAGGTGTAATCGCGGGAATAATCCATTCGGTGTCCAGGCCGGAACCGGTCGGAACCGGCGTGACAAGGAATGGACCGGGCAGCTCAACTCTCTGGAAATCTACCGGTGTACATGTAATGACCGGTTCGCATCCTGGCGGAACGGGTATGAAATATGTTCTGACAGGAGTTACGTACTCTCCCTCTGCATGGGATAATCCCATTCCATGTATTACAGGATACCAGTACTCGCCGTATTCATAAAAATCAGGTTCACCTATCACTACTGAAAATGAGCATCCGTCCGGACCGGAGTAATCCACGGAAACAATGTCTGATTGAACCCGCATATTCAGTATGCATACAACCAATAATAACTGAAGCAAATTCAGCTCCTTTCAGTATGGGATACTACTCAATACCGAACATACGGTGCAAGGTGTCAGGATGAATGAATATAACTCCGGTTTTCAGGATATGTTCCCATGCATTGAATCTCACTTTCGAATCATGGATGATGATGCTTCATATGAAGTATATACAACCTGACTGAAACCCGTAAGACTGCTCTGTCATATTCCCGTTGAAAGCTGCTCGCGCCTCCGGCAGGTTATATTTGCAGGCTATTTAGTTCGTATTATTCATCAGGTTACGTTATGTTACAGCAGTAACTCCGGTGATATGCGGACTGGTTGGAGGACATTATGAATTTGCTTTCCTGGCACCTTGCGTGGCGATACCTTCGAAGGCATCCAAGAAGGAAGTGCTTTGCTTTCTCCACAGTGGTCAGTGTCGCCGGTGTAGCTCTTGGAGTTGGCGCGCTGATGATTGTAATGGGCGTGCTTACAGGACTTGAGGATTTTATCGAGGAATCTGTCATAACGGTTGATTCTCCTCTTACAATCATGCCGGACAGCGGAAACGTTCTCCATCTGACAGACGATTTCCTCGCGGAAATAGAAATTCTTCCTTCTGTCAGCAGTATTTCACCGTTCATAAAGGGAGAAGCAATAATTCGACTTCCTTCAAGGGGAGTGGATTCAGGATGCAGAATACTTGGCGTGAACCAGGAGGAGTTCGCAGAAGGTATGATGGGCAGCAAGCTCTCATATGGGGAACTGACTCTGTCAACTCCGGAGGGAAGTGACTGCGTCATAATGGGCATATACCTTGCCGAGGAGTTCTTTCACCCGATTGGAGACACTCTTTTCCTCTTCCCCCCGAAAGCGTTCTTCTCCAGCAGGAGCCATGCCATTGGCAGAGTTATTCTCTCCGGCGCGGTGGAAACAGGGCTCCCCGTCAATGATGAAACTCTTGCGTACATTCCTCTCGATCTGGCACAGAGAATGTATCTCCCCGACGGTGGCTATTCGGGAATGAATATCCACCCGGCAGAAGGTTTCTCCCCTGAAGAGACTGCGAAGGATATCCGCGAAATACTTCCGGCTTCTATTTCCATCAAAACATGGAGGGAACTGAATCCGGATCTGACAGCTTCAATGAAACTGGAAAGAATGGGAGCATTTCTGGCACTTCTACTCATTACCCTTGTAGCGACATTCAACATCATGGGAACCATATCCAGGTCGGCAATTGAACGGATGAATGATATTTCCGTCCTTAAAGCAATGGGTGCGACGGACAGTCTTATCTTCAAAGTATTCCTGTGGGAAGGAGCTCTTGTAGGAGTTATCGGTGTATTCCTCGGATTGATGATCGGATTTGCCTGTTGCTGGGTAATTGGTGAAACAAGCATCATTCAGCTCCCTGATGTGTACTCGTTTCATGAAAACATCCCTGTGAGTATTTCAATTCCGGAAGTTGTCCTGGTTGGTTTCATCGCATTCCTGCTCAGCATCAGCTCCGGCGTTCTTCCTGCCATGAAAGCTGCCAGGCTGGATCCGGTAAAGGGGCTGGAAAGTTGAATTTTCTGCTGATACTGCTCCTGGCATACACTTATTCACCTCAGGATTCCTCCTGGAATCTTGTAACACTCGGCAGCATTCCGGATCGGGCAATTCTATTCGCCGAAATCGCGGCAAGAGACGGCGGACAGGCAGGTATTGATCTTGCTGTGCTGCTGGAGATAGCAGGGAGATTCCCCCGGGCAGCAGGATGCTACAATCTGGCGGCCAATTCCGCTTCCGACCCTCTTCTTGCTGAATGGCTGGATACCAGAATAAGCGGAACCAGAACGCTTGATACTCTCCTGATCCTCCAGGCTATAATCAGCAATGACAGTGATATTCCCGCAACCGACATCACCGTAGAGATACCTGTTCCTGAATCACACCCGCCTTACCAGAGGATTGATTGTCTGGCCAGCTCGTTTGCACAGGATGGAAATCTGCTGAAGCACCATATTCCCACTCTTCCGGGAAAAACACAAATCATCCTGCCACTTGTTCTGCATATAACCCAGAACCCGTACACGTTCAGACCATTCTCCTCAGTCTCTCCCGGTATGGATATATCATTTGAGGATCTGACTTCATTGATCAGATCTCTTTCAATTCCCGCCGCAACTGATAATCAGGGACCATGTCTCGAAATGGCAAATATGCTCAGGGAAAGAAGCAGCGAGATTGGTCTGGATCTTCAGACAGTGGGAGGACTGGTAAGAATCGGAACCGACAGTCTTCTGTTTCATGCCTGGAATCTGGTTTCCATTAATGGTTTGCCGATTGACGCTCTCCTTTTTCTGACTGATTCTCTCAGAGGAATAGGACATTGTCCAACGGATTTAATCCCTCTGTGGAATTATGATCACACGGACGGACATGAAGTTTCCGTTTATTACAGGAATCAGGATGCTGAAATCAGCGTATCCATGAAATCGCTATTTACCAGTCCTGAATCAGTCATGTGGATACTGGATATTATTGACTGTTTTTCGATGCAGGCAATTCAATGAACAGAAGAGCTTTCCTGAAAACTGCGGCAGCCTTTACCGCTGCTGGAGCAGGAGGTTTCTGGTCTTCATTCATTGAACCTCGCTGGCTTGATATCACACATATACAGGTACCCATGGCTAATCTGCCGCTGAAATTCAGAGGTTTTCGAATTGCGTTTCTCACCGATATTCATCTTGGACCGTTTGTCACCGAATCATGGGTGGAAAACGCAGTAACTCTGGTTAATTCAATGAAGATCGATCTGGTAGCGCTCGGCGGCGACTATGTGATGCACAGTGCAGATTACATAGAACCATGCATGAGGATTCTTGCCGATCTCACTCCTCCATCGTGCGCAGTTCTTGGTAATCATGATCACTGGGAGGACGCGGAACTCACCCAGACGCTTCTGCATGATCTGGCCGGTTCGGAAGTCCTCAGAAACAGGGGAACATGGATTACGAGAGGAGATGATTCGATCAGAATATGGGGAGTTGGAGATCTATGGGAAGATGAACAGCTTCTGGATGGCTGCCGGCCCGAGCAATACAGCGGGCCTGTAATCCTGATAACACACAATCCCGATTTCGCTGAGGAGATACCGGAGGGTACTGCTGATCTTGTTCTTGCGGGGCATACACATGGCGGACAGATCGTACTTCCCTTAGTTGGCGCTCCGATTCTACCCTCATATTACGGACAGAAATACCGCTCCGGTACTGTCTGGAATGGAAAAACAATGGTTTACGTATCAAGAGGCATCGGTGTAGGAAGCCCGCCGGTAAGGCTGAACTGCAGACCGGAGCTCGCTGTACTGGAATTATGTTCCGCGAACTGATTCGGAGTTTCTCATGAGACGATTTATCATTGCAACTGCCCTGATATTGCTTATCCAGAACCTGACCGGGTGTGGATCCAGCAACGATTCCAGCAGGGAAGCGTCCGCAGAAGAAAATATCGATGCTCAAATCGATCCTGTCTCTGAAGTACTTCAAAACTGCATAGAAGCGGCAGGCGGACGGGAAGCAATTGATAATCTTCGGGTTATTCATACTGTTGACAGTCTATGGATGGCTGGATTGTCAGGGACAACTGAGTCATGGTGGGTAAAAGAACCATTCATGGGATTCTCTGTTACAAAGCTTGGCCCTGTTCAGCACGAATTATTAATTCTGGGAGACAGTGTCTGGATGATCGACAGAAATGGACACCTGTCATCAGGAGGAGCAGAAGCCCATGACGAAATGGCCCTTTCAAAAAGAACTATATTCTATGATTACCTGTTCAACGCATCAACAATAACCATCAGCGAAGATACACTCATAGGCGATGTGCCGGCGGTTCCCCTGGAGATGAACTGTGGACAGGATGTTGTCATGTTCATTTCCCGCGTAACATGGCTCCCTGTACTCATGACAGCTGAGACAATGGGCCTTGAAATAAGGAGCTATACGGGGAATTACGAATCGGTGCAGGGAATTGTCTCCCCCATGTCCAGCAGGAGCGTAATACCTGCATTCGGTCAGGAAATAGTAACAGAGAATATCCTTACTGAATACAATATTCCGGTTCCGGAATCTCTTTTTACTCTTATTTCCCGGAGCGGAGACTGGGAACTTGAAGATCCAGGTTTACCGACTGCGTTCTATCTCAGAGGAGAACATATCTATCTTCAGGGAGAGGTTAACGGCACTTCTGTTAATATACTTCTCGACAGCGGCGCAGGAGCAACCGTTCTTGACAGCACGCTTGCTTCCGATCTGGAGCTTGCAGGATCCGGCAGACTCCCGGTAATGGGAATAGGTGGAACCAGAGAGTTTTCCTTTGTTAAAGTTCCATCCTATTCCGTGGCGGGAGCTCTTCTGAGCGATCAGTATCTGGCTGTCATACCGCTTGCTGAGGAATTTTTTCCATCAACGGGAGAAAGAATCGATCTGATACTGGGATACGATTTCCTGAGCCGCTTTGTTACCAGGATAGATTACGGATTAGAAACAATAACGCTGTTTGATCCTGACAGTTTTCTGATTCCCCCGGATATAACTGTGCTTCCAGCTGTGAGAACAATGAGTCTGCTCTCGGTAGAAGCTGTACTTGAAGATTCGATTCCGATAAAACTTCTTCTTGACACAGGCGCGGGAGGCTGCATTCATTTCACACCGGGCTTCTTCGAAAAGCACCCGGACTTCCTTCAGAACAGACCTTCGTTTGAAACTGAAGTCCGCGGAATCGGGGGTGAAGAATTAATTCTGGGTTTCCGTGTCTTTAGTGTAACACTTGGGAATTTCACCGTTCCAGGCGGAATATGCTCGAGTTTTGACGGCGGTGATATCTTCAGTCAGTTTGATGGTATACTTGGCGCGGGAATTCTCTCCAGATTCATCATTTATCTGAATTACAATTCCTCTTCAGTACTTCTTGAGCCCTCAGCCCTCTTCCATTTCGGACTTCCTGAAACACTTACCGGAATGGGGCTGGAGATCGCGGGGGATGAGCTTGTTATCAGCAGTGTCATAGAAGGATCGCCCGCAGATGATGCCGGGGTTATCAAGGGAGATATTCTTCTGGAAGTCGACGGTCACCAGGTAAGCTTTGAACAATTGAATGAAATACACGATCTGCTGCCGGATACAACAGATATTCCGGTTATTCTGAAGGTTCTTAGAGAGGGCTGCGAGATTGAGCTGGAGCTTATTACGGGAAGATTGATTCCTTAATCAGATGTCCAGCACCAGGAGGTCATCTCCGGAATTAACTGTGGCACCCGATTTCACGGAGACATTAAGTATTACTCCGGAAGCGGGAGCGGTTATTTCATTCTGCATTTTCATTGCTTCAAGAACAAGCAGAGTATCTCCCGCCTTTACCTGATCACCTTCTCTGACAACAATTTCGACAACGAGGCCCGGCATGGGAGCTTTGACAACCTTCTCGCCACTCTCCGACTGTTCCAAAGAGATCGTTGCTTCCCGCTCATCAATTACACTGAAATTGTAAACCTCTCCTCTTGTGGAAACCTGATATTCCTTTTCGAAACGCTCCACTTCCACATTGAAGGATTTACCGTCGATGATAATGGAAAGATGGGCGGGAGATATTCTCGAAATACTGACAATCTTCTTTTTTCCGTCGATTTCCATTTGAAACAATTCATCATGAGGGCGAACTTCAAGTCGAGTGGCCTCCACTCTCAGAGTGTGATTACCATCCGATACTACGTATGCCACCATAAATCCTTCCCGACAGTTTCCATGCCTCAGTCTTCTGCGCAGCAGAAGTGAATTTCACCTGTTCATCGGTCATTGCGACTATGGCAGCTGAAATCGCTGCGATTTCAAGATAATCCCTCGTTTCCGTATGTTCGATTTGTGAGACAATTCCCGTGTCATAATTCCCGCTGACAAAAGCCTCGTTCACAAGAACTCTTCTATGGAAGGGAATTGTGGTTTTAACCCCCTTTATCTTGTATTCGTTCAGTGCCCGAAGCATTCGAACGATTGCCTCTTCCCTGTCCTTTCCCCATGATATGACCTTGGAGAGAAGGGGATCATAATAGACCGGAACATCGTATTCTTCAGCTATTCCTGATTCAACTCTTATTCCAGGTCCGGAGGGTTCAATAAGCTCTCTGATAAGCCCCACGGACGGAAGAAACGTTTCAGGATCTTCAGCGGATATTCTGCATTCTATTGCCGCTCCATTAATCCCTATATCCGTCTGTTTCAGGGAAAGTCGTTCTCCGGACGCGATTCTTATCTGTTCCTTCACAATATCCACACCGGTAATGAGTTCGGTTACAGGGTGTTCCACCTGAAGCCGTGCGTTTACTTCAAGGAAGAAGAATTTTCTGTCGGAATCGACAAGAAATTCAACGGTCCCCGCATTGGTGTAGCCTGATACTCTGATAGCTTCCACTGCAGCTTCACCCATTCTTTTTCTCAGATCTTCATCAACAATGCAGCTGGGAGACTCCTCCACCAGTTTCTGATAACGTCTCTGGACAGAACATTCACGCTCATTAAGATGGATTACGTTTCCGTGTTCATCAGCAAGGATCTGTATTTCTATATGTCTCGGTTTCAGCATAAATTTCTCAAGATAAATATCGGGATTACCGAAGGCGGAAAGAGCCTCAGCCTGAGCCCGCTCAAAAGCAGATCTCAGCTTGTCCGGTGATTCAACTACCCTGACGCCTTTTCCTCCGCCACCCGCCGTAGCTTTCAGCAGAACCGGATAACCAATTGTGCAGGCAGCGGAAACTGCCTCATCTGCGGTTGCCAGCGGCTCCATAACCCCTGGTATAATTGGAATCCCCGACTTCTTCATCAATTTTCTGGCTTCAGTCTTGTTTCCCAGGAGAGCCATAGCCTGGTGAGACGGCCCGATAAAGATCAGCCCGGCTTCGGAGCAGGCTTCGGGCAGCAATGGATTCTCGGCCAGAAATCCGTATCCCGGATGAACTGCCTGGCAATTGGACTTCACCGCAGTCTCTATGATTTTCTCAATAACAAGGTAACTCTGTCCGGAAGGAGGAGGGCCAATTTCATATGCTTCGTCAGCGTATCGAACATGTTTTGCCGATCTGTCAGCCTCTGAGAATACAGCTACTGAAGTAATGCCCAGCTCGTAACAGGCACGGGCGATTCGAACAGCAATTTCACCCCTGTTCGCGATAAGAATTCTTTTGATTTCCATTATATAGGCCCATTACAGTGCTTCTTAGGCGGATTACTGACACGTTTACCGGATAGTGTCCTGAGGGCTGCGATAAGCCTGGGTCTTGTTTCGTGCGGTTTTATTACTTCGTCAATAAATCCCATTTCCGCGGAAACAAAAGGATTACTGAATTTCTCGTTGTATTCATCTATGAGCAACTGACGCTTTGCTTCGGGGTCCTCATCCGTGGCGATATCCCTTTTGAACAGAATCTTCACGGCTCCTTTCGCTCCCATCACAGCGATCTGTCCCGTAGGCCAGGCAAAATTGATATCCGCCCCGATATTCTTGGAATTCATGGCTATGTAAGCGCCTCCAAATGCTTTTCTTGTGACCACCGTTATCCTTGGAATCGTGGCCTCGCAGAAAGCAAACAGCAGTTTAGCGCCTTCTCTTATTACTCCGGCATGCTCCTGATCAACTCCCGGCAGGAATCCCGGCGCGTCTTCAAACACTAATAGAGGTATGTTGAAGCAGTCGCAGAACCTGATAAATCGAGCGGCTTTAGCTGAAGACAAAGTATCGAGCACTCCCGCAAGAACAGCAGGCTGATTGGCAACAAGACCAACCGGTTTGCCATCCATTCTGGCCAGACCGATAATCATGTTTGGAGCAAATCCGGATTGAATTTCAAATATTGCACCATCGTCCACTACTGATTTCAGCACTGTCATCATATCGTATGGCCTGGAAGAATCGGACGGCACTATTGAATCAAGTGATTCATCACTTCTGTCGATGGAATCGATACATTCAATCTGAGGTGGATCGTCGATATTGTTCTGCGGAAGGTATGTCAAAAGCTCCCTGATCATTGCCAGACATTTTTCCTCGGACTCCACGGCAAAATGAGAAATACCGCTTTTCGTGCTATGTGCAACTGCACCACCAAGTTCTTCAAAAGTCACATCTTCATGTGTAACCTCACGAATAACATCAGGTCCTGTCAGAAACATGTATCCTGAATGATCAACCATGAAAACGAAATCTGTAAGTGCCGGAGAATAGACTGCTCCTCCCGCACATGGTCCCATTATCGCTGATATCTGGGGAATAACACCTGAGGCTTTTACATTGTTGAAAAATATATCCCCGTACCCCGCAAGGGAATTGACTCCCTCCTGGATACGTGCTCCTCCGGAATCTTTTATGGCGATAATGGGTGAACCGTTCTTCAGAGCAAGATCCTGAATACGTGATATCTTGTCAGCGACAGCTTTTGACAGAGATCCACCGAAAATCGTGAAATCCTCCGCGTACGCATACACATTTCGACCATGAATAGTACCATACCCGGTAACAACGCCATCACCTGGAATCCTTTTTCCATCCATACCGAAATCGTAACAGTTATGAGTAACCAGCATACCAATTTCATGAAACGTATCGGTGTCCAGAAGGAGATGAAGTCGTTCCCGTGCAGTAAGTTTGCCGGATTCACGACGCTTCTGGATCTTCTTCTCTCCGCCGCCTTTAAGCGCTTCTGTTCTTAAATCGTCAAGTCTGGACACTCGAATCCCCCATTCAGTAATATTCGTTGCAGAATAGTGAAATTTGCGGGCTATGACAATTCCAGGCTATTAACCTTCATGAGTTTTCTTTCGAATGAGAATAATTCTGCCACTGGTATCCTCACTCACATAGATCCTGCCTGATCTGTCCACCACGATATCCTCAAGATTCTGAAAACCGGAGCCAAATACGGTGGCAACACCATCTTCATCGACAACACTGATCCTTCCGGAACCATCTCCTGTATCCTCCTCGACAACATACATCGGAAACGCTCCATTAACATCAAAGCATATACCCTCACATGCATGAAGCCCCCTGCAGAAAACACTCCAGGATCCATCGGAGGGATCAATTCGAATGACGGACGCCGTTATGAAACCATAGCCCGACAGCTCATTACACACATATATAGTCCCGGAGCTGTCTACGGCAATATCCGATAAGCTCCAGAGATAAAGCGATGAGTAAATAGAATGAAGACCTTCCGAATTTACCTGCTTGACCTCTGAGAAAATGGGAAATAACAATTCCGATTCGATTGAGGATTCGGTAATCAGAACATTGCCATCCCTTGTAACCGCAACTCCCTCCGGGAAGGAGAGATCTTCAGTGATAACCTCCGTATCACCTGACGGAGTTATTCCAATCAAACGGCCTTCCTCGATGTCCTCGACAATATAAATCATTCCTGATCCGCTTACTGCTATTCCTTCAGGATTCCTGAATCCATCAGCAATACTTTCTTTACAGCCATTCTCATCAATTTTGTAGATACAGCCATCAGCTTCAGAGACCGCATAAATATCCCCTGAGGAAGATAATGCGAGCCCGTCCGCGCCATTCACATCAATACAGAATACCGAAGCTGTGTAACCGGCGGGCAACTGTATTCCATGAAGAGAATTACCTTTCGCCTGTTCAAATTCCGCTGACAACTCACTTGATGCGGCAAATGACAAAGGGGTCAGAAGTGAGAAGATCAGCCCGGATAATTCAACCAGAGGATTTGAACATAAAGTTATAATAGTCGAATGCATTGGAATAGGATTGTATGTTACTTTGTTGAAGTCAAGCCTATCAGAATTGCAGCTGATTTCAAGGCTTCTTGACGACACGAAGTATCTGTTCTCTATTATATACCGGGTTATAGAATCCTTATGATCAAGATTCCGGAAGAATGAGATGCTTGATTTTTGGATATTATAAATAATATGCGTTTATAGTATATAATTGGTCATTAATTAAGAATGCGAAGGTTGCATAATAGATCCTTCATTGAATCTGTTGCTGATAGAAGACAATCTCGAGGATGCCAGATATATAAGGAAGACACTGAGAAACATCACTTCAAATCGATTCCACATCGAAAGATCAGAATCTCTTGATGCCGCATTGAAACGGATATCAGATGGTTCATTTGATGTAATCATATCTTCTCTCAACCTGCCGGACTGTTCATGTGAAGAAATAACCTTTGAAATATGCAAAAATGCCACAAAGACTCCATTAATAGTCCTCACCGGACTTGATGATCAAAAGCTGGAACTCAACTGTATGAAAGCAGGCGCACAGGAATTTCTCGCAAAGAACAAACTTGATCCGGAAAATCTTTCCCGAGCCATCAGGCACTCCATAGAACGAAAACATCTTGACTGGCAGCTGCGCCTGACCAGACGCAGACTGAGAATACTTCATGATACCGCTTCAAAACTTGAAACCTGTACAATGAAGATGAAAGCATTCAAGATTACGATAAGGGCAGCGGAATTACTCTTGAGTACTGCCCTGTACCAGATATTCCAGGAGCAGGATGGCATTCTTATCACGGTAACGACTTCTTCGGAACTGAGTGAAAAAATTGGAAGCGAGACAGATCTCGATTTTGGTCTTACCGGCATGACCTTTGCCGAAAAGCGAACCTTTCAGTTTGAAAGCCATGATGATATGCCTGGCAGCAATGCTGAGGATGATGTGTTCAGATCCGGCATCACGATTCCGATCGCATCAGAAGCAGTATTCCAGATACTCTCAAGAGAACCGAATGCGTTCACCAATGACGACACGGATATGTTTGAGATGCTTGCGGGCCATCTTTCAGGAACCATTGAGAGAATCACTCTTGAGCGAAAACTGAGAAATCTGGCTATTCATGATTCTCTTACAGGAGTATTCAACAGGAATTTCTTCCAGATAGCCATAAGCCGTGAAAAGATGCGTGCTGAAAGATACAACAGCAGGATTGGATTCCTGATTGTTGATATAGACAATTTCAAACAGATAAATGATCTCTATGGACATCAGACAGGTGACAGAATCCTGAAGGAAGTTGCAATATTTCTGGGTAATTCCATCAGAGAAACAGATTTCCTGATTCGTTACGGAGGAGACGAATTTCTTCTTATTCTGATAGAAACAGGTCTGACAGCAACAGTGGTACGGGAGAGGATTCTGGAGAATTCACAACTTGCGGAGGTAACTACAAATATCATCGGCACACCGGTTACACTCTCTATCGGGAATGCTCACTGGGATCCCACCACAGGTATATCAATCCGTGAAACCCTGGTTGAAGCGGATAAGCAAATGTACATCCACAAAAGAAACAAATGAACTGAACCATCATTATGCTACAGGAATTTTGCTTTATCCCATGCGTTTTCCATCATATCAGTATCTGACTCATCCAGCGAGCACCCTGATTCTGCCAGAATCCTCTCCATCTGAGTGAATCTTTCAATAAACTTTGTATTGCTCATTCTTAGAACAGCTTCCGGTTCTAAACCAAGCAGTCTGCAATAGTTCACTATGCTGAATAGAATATCTCCAAACTCTATTTTCTGAGCATCTGTATCCCCGTTTTCAATTGCAGCTTCAAATTCTTCGAATTCTTCGAATATCTTACTTTTAGCCCCCGAAGCATCAGGCCAGTCGAAACCAACCTCTGATGCTCTCTGCTGTATTCTCCAGGCTGTCTGAAGAGCGGGCATGCCTGATGGAACAGAGCTGAAGAAACCTTCTTTCTTCTTCTCAAATGCCTTAATTGCCTCCCACTGTTTTTCGACTTCTTCGGGGGAAAGATCATCCCTGTTTTTACCGAATACATGAGGATGTCTTCGAACAAGTTTCATGGAAATGCCATTTACAACATCCTTCAGCGAAAACATCCCGCCTTCCTCACAGATCATCGCAGACATGATTACATGCAGCAGCAGATCTCCAAGTTCTGCTCTCAGAAGATTCATATCTTTCTTTTCAATTGCGTCGGCAACTTCATATGCTTCTTCAAGCATGTAGGGACAGAGAGATTCCACTGTCTGTTTTCGATCCCAGCTGCACCCCTCAGGACTTCTGAGTGTTCTGACGATATCAATGAGTTCGACTATCGCATCCATGCAATGTTCAGCCATGAATTGCTCCCTCTCCAAAAGCCTCTCCGGCTTCCATGAACAGCTCAGTGAGAGTAGGGTGAGGATGAATCATCATGCCCAGAGATGATGCGCTCACGCCAAGATTAACAGCCATAACCGCTTCACCGACAAGACTGCTCGCGTCAGCTCCCACGATCTGGATACCGATCACGGTATCATCAGATTCACGGGCAATTACCTTTATGAAACCATCTGTTTCGTTCATACTGACAGCCTTGCCATTAGCTATGTATCTGGAAATCCTGGTTTTCACAGGAATTCCTCTTCTTTCCCATTCTTCCTGCCCGGGTCCTACAATGGCAATCTCCGGATTTGTGAAAATGCATCCTGACATCGCATCGGGATTTACAGTACGTTCTCCATTTCCGAAAAGGTGCTCGACCGCTGTCAAAGCCTGAGCAGTCCCCGCATGGGAAAGTTGCCATTTACCGGTAGCATCCCCCGCTGCGTATACTCCGGGAAGATTTGTCATTTGTTTTTCATTCGTTACAATTCCGGATGAGGTGAATTCGATCCCCGTTTCGAAAAGCCCAAGCTCTTCAAGCCTTGGTTTTCTCCCGATGGATACCAGAAGACGTTCCGCAGACAATTCAGTGTTATCCGAAAGAACAGCAGTTATTTTGTGTTTTCCCACATCAATCCCTTTGACGGAATTTTCTATCATTATTGCAACTCCCGAGCGCCGGAGGGATTTAAGTACGACCTGCGTCACATCTTCATCAATACCCGGCAGAATGGAGGGCAGCATTTCAATAATTGAAATCTTTACGCCCAGACTGGAAAAAATAAACGCAAATTCACAGCCGATTACGCCTCCGCCGACGATTATCAGACTCTCCGGAAGCGAATCCCAGGCAAGAACATCCCGGCTGGTTTGAACTCCATCTATCGCAAAAGGACCCGGTTGAATCGGAACTGATCCGGGAGAGAGCAATATGCTTTCTGTCCTTAGAAGAATATTCCCCGCAAGAACCTCATTCGGTCCTTTGATGGTGCCGTGCTCTCTGATGATATCAATTCCCAGATTGCTTAAATGCGCTTCAACTCCTTTTCTGAGTCGCTTCACTACGAAATCTTTCCTCCGGGCAAGTTTATCCCATGAGAATGAAAGCTCCCCCTCAAGCCCAAACCGCTTTGCTGAAGCTGCATGACGAAGCAGGGATGTACTTGCTACCAGAGTCTTCGTGGGTATGCATCCTCTGTTAAGACATGTTCCACCAAGATCTTCTTCTTCAACAACTGCTACTCGCCGCCCGAACTGTGCCGCCCTGATTGCCGGTACATAACCCGCAGGTCCGCCGCCTATAATTACAAGATCGTATGAACTCATTGGATTTCCTTCTTAATGTTGATAATATCCGATGTGACTATTCACCCAACTGGAAATATGATAAGGTATATTATCAGGAAAGGGTAGGTTGAATATGTGCATTATTCTGATTCTGAGTCTGTTCTCTCAATCCCTTGATATCAATGAACTGTCTGCACAGCTCCATCTTGACACAGGCAATGCTTACCTCAATCAGGGATTGCTCGAACAGGCTGAAGAGGAATTCATTCTTGCGCTGGAAATCAGCGGAGACTGCTATCCGGCTCTTCTTGGTCTTGGTAAGGTTCATCTGGTACGATCCTCATGGAACAGATCAGAAGAATATTACAGGCAATACATTGAATCATGCCCTGAGGATTACCGTGGTTATTATGAGCTTTCAAACCTTCTGCTCATGATCAACCTTCCCGAACGCGCTCTGATTATGGCTGACAGCGCATTTCTCAGAACACCGACCAATCCTGAGATCTGGTTGCTCAGCGGGAAGGCAGAACTCGCTGCCGGGGATACAGCATCTGCGGAAATGTGGTTCATCAAAAATCTGCAGACTCCAGGATCAATCGGAATAGAATCACTTATCCTGCTGGCATCTGTTTACAGGAATACCTCGCGCGGAGGAGAAGCACGAGAGCTTCTTCTCCCTTTAGCAGGTTCAGGATATGCTCCAGCCTACTGGGGTCTGGCTCAGGTATATCTGACCTGGCATGATTACATGCGAGCATCAGATGCAATAAATAATTATCTGATCCTCTCTCCAAATGGACCTTATGCTGATTCAGCATTTATGGTACTTGAAGAGCTGGGAGAATCCGGCGCCTATATGCACTGACAGATGAATATCATATTAATATGTGTATGTGTAATACGTCTCTGACAGGAAAGGAATGGCAATGGAAAGCAAAGGCTTTTTCGGTTCTCTGTTCGATTTCTCTTTCGAGAGTTTCGTTTTCCCGAAAGTAATAAGCTTTATCTACGCAGTCATTGTTGTGCTTCTGGCAATCGGATATCTGGGTTTAATCGTTTTCGCATTTGGACAGGGATCAACAGCAGGTGTGGGGGCTATCATTCTGGGTCCTGTAGTCCTGATCCTTTATCTGATCATGATCCGCGCCTGGATGGAAATAGCTATTGTCATGTTCAGAATCTACGATAATACAGACAGGATCGTGGAGATGAAGAAGCAGGATAACTAAAACTCATTTTCTTCAGATCATTCACTTCAGAAGCCTTTCCTGCGCCGGACTTTCACTATCATTTCATCCAATGCCTGCAGGAATCTTGAGCGGTCCTTTTTCGCGAAAGGCGCTGGTCCCCCGATCATCATTCCCTGTTCCCTGAGATCATGCAGGAGATTCCTTATGGACAGAACATCTCCGATGTTGTCCTCAGTGAAAGGACGTCCTGTATTCCCCAGCACCAGTGCTCCCTTCTTCAGACACCTCGAGGCGAGAGGGATGTCACCTGAAATGACAATGTCATCTCTGACTGCATGTTCAGCGATCCAGTCATCAACCACATCCGCCCCTTTATCCACGATAATCAATTCCAGCCAGTTTGATTCCGGAGTACGCATCCATGAATTTGAAACGAGAATGACCTTCAAACCATATCGTTTTGCGACACGGTATATTTCCTGTTTGACCGGGCATGCATCGGCATCGACAAAGATGTCAAGCAACTGCAAAACCTTCTCTCCAACTACCGGAATACTTGATTTCCCGCCATACCGGGAGCTGATCGCGATATAGCTTATCAGTATGTAGTTTTCTCAGTTTCTCCATCTGAGCTGATGATACCGCATGACTTACCCACCCGTTTATTGCCGCCCCACCAGATCAAAGCCGCCACGAACGCCAGAGCTTCACCAAACGTAATCCATAGTCTGCCTGCAATCGATACCAGTGATGCCTGTCCAGGCTCTCCGGCCGTGACAACAATTCCGATAAGCCAGACAAGAGATATTTCACGGATACCAAGCCCTCCGGGTGAAAACACCGCAATAAATCCTATTCCTACCGCGGTGGGAAGGAGAAAGACTCCGGGGAAAAAAGGCAGATCCATTCCGAAGCTTCTTGCCAGGAAGACAAATGCAATCCCCTGAAGCAGGAAGACAAGCAGATACACAGGCAGAAGCTTCAGGACACTGGCAAATCCAGGATCCTGTATGTCAATATCCTTACCGGTAAGAGATGAGATAATTGAAAGCAATCTTCTGAACGCGCCTGGATGTGCTGTGAACAGAACCACACCTGCCGCTGCCAGAACGATCAGGACACTAAGTGTCGTTCCCATCCCGATCCTGGACGCAGCGAGTGGAATAACAGGAAGAGACACAAGAAGACAGCCTGCTATAATAAAAAGGCTCTCAAGAATAAGTGCATGACCGGTTCTGACGGCGGGTATACCTATTTTCTTTGACAGTCCTATCTTTCCTACTGCGCCCCAGACCTTTCCTGGAATGTATTTCCCTACCTGAGCAAGAAAATGGATGCTGAAAGCCTGCCTGAATGAAATTCTGGCTCCCGCCACATCGCAGACAAGCATCCATGACCAGGCCGCAGCCAGCAGATGCAGCAGCATCAACAGAAATGAAAGAATGAACAGGACAGGATTGAAGGAGAGAAGATTATCGAATCCTCCAGCCTCAGCGGCTCCTTTAAGGAAGGAATCCACTAGGTAATAGAGAGCGGCAGCCGTAAGAATAAGCCCGATAATATTAAAGATAATTTTCTTCACTGACCTCTCCTTTTTCCGCGCAGATAAAGAAATCCTGAACCGGCCACCAATAAAATAGCGGCTGTCGGAATGAGAACAGGGGCAGCGGTACGAGCCGCTTCTGATATATTGCAATCGCACACGAACAGCATTGCCATGAACAATCTGTCCTGTGGGCTCAATTCATCAGCAGGTATGCTCCGCATAATCTCCAATGCTGGTTTATCTCTTCTGAGAGCATGCAATGTTTCTGCAAGTTCTACTGCTACTTCCCAATCAACAGAATCAGTCCGATAACTGGATTCAAGTGTTCGGAGATTCTCAAGATGAATCCTGTCATCAGAATTCATTCCATCCTTTTGAAAGAATATCAGAAGAAGTTGAATAATCAAAAGTGTCATCGACTCTTCAGTCAAGTACGCTTAGTCTGGCTCCCGATTTCTTGATGGATGTGTTGCTGTTTCTGGAGAAAACGCTTGATTCAAAATGCGGAAGACATGCGGTATCCAACAGCATCTCCAGAAGATCATCGGAAGAAACATCGGGTTGCAGAAAAATATCGATCAATCTCTCCTTAAAATATCAAGCCTTTCCTCCTCCGGGCTGGTGGAATCTTCAATCCACTGTTTGGGGTGTTCGAGCATGGCCAGCATTCTTCTTGCGGTCAGATCCTGCTTCATGGTCGAATCCCAGAAAGTTTTTGCCTCTTTCGTGGTAATCAGCTCAAGAAGCTGACTCGAAAGCGTATTCTTTGATATCAGATTGCTTAAGTAAAGATTGTGCAGACTTTCCAGTCTATTCTGAAGATTGTTTTTCAGTTTATCCGGATCAATACCTGTAGCCATATTCAACCTCACTTTTTTCCTGAAAACATCTTATTATGGCGGTGCATCAAGTCGAGAAAAACTTCGGAGCTTATCAGTTCTCTTCAGCTTGCCAATGACAGAATTATACCCCCTCAGGGTTCCACCAAGAACATTTGCAGAACCGTCTAAATTTACAATAACATTTCTCACGACACAGTTATTGTAAAGCCAGTGCATGATATTATCATGATGCTGTTCAAGAACAAGCTCAAACCAATCCAGTGATTGATCTCGATAATTGAGAATACTCTGAAGGAGATCATCAAATCCATAGTTTTCGAATGCGGATACTGCTGCTCCTGTTTTTGGTTTTCTGTAATCATTTACCGCATCACATTTTGTCCATACAGTCAATCTCGGTACTGAAGCATCAACTCCAATTCGATCAAGAGTTTTCCTGACCGTTTCAAAATGCTTGATTCTGAAATCGCTTGACCTGTCAATCGCAACAATCAGCAGATCAGCTTTCCTTGCCACATCCAGTGTTGTATGAAAACTGGCTACAAGAGTTTCCGGAAGCCTTTCTATGAAACCCACAGTATCAGAGATAAGTACTTCTGATCCATCAGGCAATTTCAACCGTCTGGATGTAGTATCGAGGGTAGCAAAAGGTTTATCCGCAGTGTATACGCCTGAATCGCATAGTGTATTGAGCAGCGTGCTCTTTCCAGCGTTCGTATATCCGACAATGGTGATGTTGAACATCTTCCGTCGTCTTGCCGAGACAACCTGCCATCGGGATTCTACTTCTGCGATCTTCTCCTCCAGCAAGGATATCCTGGATCTGGCTCTTCTACGATCAATCTCAAGCTGTGTTTCTCCCGGCCCTCTGGTTCCGATTCCCGCTCCAAGTCTGGAGAAATGGTGCCACATGCCTGTAAGTCTTGGAAGGGCATACTTCAGCTGAGCAAGTTCGATCTGAAGCTTTGCCTCCTTTGAACGAGCCTGTCCGGCAAAGATGGCGAGAATCAGTTCAGTGCGATCAATAATCTTGCAATTGGTTGTCTTCTCAAGGCGAGATACTTGACCTGGAGTGAGATTGTGATCGAATACAATGGTAGAGATGCCGAAGCGATCAGATATTTCTTTGATTTCTGCGATTTTACCTTTACCAAAGAACAGTTTGGAGTCGGGAGAATCCCTCCTCTGTGATATCTCCTCAACAACTGTGCCGCCCGCGGAATTAACCAGAGAGATCATTTCCCGGGGAAGATCTGTCTCTTTGGAATCGCTCCTTGTATACAAACGAGCTAGAAGAACCCTTTCAAGGCTGGTTCTGTGCATGCTTACTGATATTACTCTGTGTTAAGATAAGGTTACTTTTTCTTCCCGGCTGCTTTCACGCCTGATTTTTGCCTGGCAGCTTTCTTAGTCGATTCCGTTTTGCTTTTGCCGGATTTTTTCGATATTCCTTTTTCATCAGATTTGCTTTTCATGTCGCTTTCCATTTTTCTCATGGTTTCTATGTTTTTCTGAACCCCATCTCTTGCGTGCTTCCGTATGATTTCCTTTGCAGAATCGCTTTCAATGTCTTTCACCAGAGCAACTTCACCTGCAAACACATTGACGGCCTCATTAAGCACACGCTTTTCTGAGGGATTCATCTTATTCAGAATTGATCGTGAAATAATATCTCTGATAGCCTTCGCAACTTCTTTGGGTTCTCCCGAATGGACTCTTTCCTTCAATCTCTCGATTCTTCTTCGCCAGTCTTTCGGGAGTTCGTCCGGTTGTCTTGACAGTTCCTCAAGAGCATCATCAAGCTCTGCTTTTGATACCACAGGTCGCAGTTCCGCATCATCCAGACTCTCTGTTGGCACCAGTACCCTTTTATTTCCAACAACAATCTCAATAACAACACATTCGTGCATTTCGCCCGAGATATTCTGATCTGAAATCTCTGTTATTATACCCGCTCCGTGAATAGGATCTACAACTCTGGCATCGACCGTAAATTTCATCAGACCTCCTGCAACATAAAATTACCACATTATAATATCTCATATTTAGTGAAAAAGTCAATATGAATGAGCATATATTGAAGAAGTTATTCGGACCCGAGAAGAACCCAGATATCAGGTATGGGAAGTGAAAGATCGGAAAACTCATCTACAGTAGAATCTTCAAGAACCAGATATCTAATAATCGCTTCAGCGGACTTGTAGATCGGAATTTCTCTTCGGTAGAGAAATAACGTTGAATCCAGCTCAGTTTCTATTCCCAGTTCAACATTCAGTATGTCTCCATTACGGAAATCCACTACTTCAATATACCATTCCTCCTGCTCGATCAGAATACTTCTTCCATTAAGAACGGATCTGACCCATGTTGCAGCACCGGTCCCGCCAAATGCTCCGTCAACTCCATGATTTGCGATATCAACATAAAGAGTACCTGCTGGAGCTATTGGGGATATGGTTACACCCGAATGTATTATATCATTAACAAGATCTTCCCCCAGCAGTATATTAATATCAACGGGTTTAATTGACAATACAGAATTACCTGAAGCCAGCTCTAATGCAAGCTCATAATTCCTTCCCTGCTGCTCCACCGGAAAGTGCGGATCATTCCTTCTTACCATGAGAATCGAGTTTCTGCGCGGACTTCCGGTGCAGGAGTAAACCCCTGATATCTCTGAAGCGGGGCCTTCTCGGAAATCACTCGCCAGTCCAGGTTGACCGGTTCCATTAGTTATCCAGAGTACCGGCTCGAAATCCGCCGTTGAATCAATGTTCTCCGCAGGCATTTCCGATGCTTCAGATATCAAATCCGCGGAGTTGCCGGGGATTGCGTTATCTTCATCTGATTCAACATCACCGGGTTTACCGAATACTATAAAATAGACGATAACAGCTGCTGCCAACACAGCAGAAATCCAGAAGACTTTTTTCTGAAATATCCACTTCCGGTTTTCCCGGAACTCATCAATAGTATCCATCTGCAGGTCTGAATGCAGATTGCGAAGCGCATTGGAGAGAACAGTCAGGTTTGGAAACCTTTCGTTCACTTCCAGGGAAACCATGTTTTCAAGAAGTGCAAGCATCTTACGGGAAAGCGTGTTCCAGGCATTTATCTGCACATCGCGATTGTCGCTTCCTGCTATGATCCTGAACATCAGCAGACCCAGTGCAAAAACATCACTTCTTGGATCATCAGGTCTCTTTCCCACAGCTTCAGGCGGGGAAAAGGGAGTATCCGGTATACCTCTTGCGCCACCAAGGATGAAACATTTTCCATCATCTGTTATCAGAACATTTTCCGGACCGAGATAACCAACTCTGTAACCTTCGTCGTGAATCAAACGAAGTATTTCGAGCACTTTCATTCCTGTCGAAACTGCCTCTGTCTCTGATACTCCTCCATTACTCATGATCCGCTCCATAAGGAGGCAAGAATTATCCGGCACCGAAAACAGGAGTATTTTCGCGTTACTGTCATCGGAAGGTTGAATTTCTGAGTCGGGAAGGATGAATCCATCTATGTCAGGACATGCCCCTGGAGGCAGACCACCGGCATAACCTCTGCTTACTTCTGCAAGCATAACCTTCTCGTGAATCTTTACACGTGCAAGGAGATAATCCTCTTCGTCGATGAGGATTTTCCCGCCCTCTGCAACGGAAGAGAGAAGTTTAGTAAGCATTTCTATCTACAGTGTAGTTTGGTGACTCTTTAGTAATCATCACGTCATGCGCATGACTTTCTATCAGTCCTGCCTGAGTAATTTTAACAAATATTGCTTTGCCGGGAAGATCAGCCACAGTAGAACATCCTATGTAACCCATACCCTGTCTCAAACCACCTGTGAGCTGGTTCAGATAGTCAACCAGCGGGCCTTTGAATGGAACCATTCCTTCAATTCCTTCCGGAACAAGCTTCTTCTCGGGTATTTCGCTCTGAAAATACCTGTCAGCACTTCCCCGCTTCATCGCTCCGATAGAACCCATACCTCGATAGATCTTGAACTTTCTGCCCTTGTAGATAGTAGTCTCACCGGGGCTTTCCGAAATACCGGCAAGAAGGCTTCCAATCATCACTGACGATGCTCCGACAGAAAGGGCTTTAACAATATCTCCGGAATACTTGATACCTCCATCTGCGATAACAGGTGCATTATATTCCGAAGCAGCTGAAGCACATTCAGAAACAGCTGATGCCTGTGGACATCCCACTCCGGCAATAACTCTGGTAGTGCATATCGATCCGGGACCAACGCCAATCTTGACTCCGTCTGCTCCCGCTTCAAGAAGATCTTTTGTTGCATCAGAAGTAACAACATTACCGGCAATAATTGAAACTTCCGGGAATTCCTTCCGAAGCAATGAAACCGAATCGACTACTCTGGTTGAATGACCATGGGCTGTATCGATAAAGAGGCAGTCAACACCCGCTTCAACCAGAACATCTGCTCGTTTGACTGCATCTGTTCCCACACCTATGGCCGCGCCCACCCTGAGACGGCCAGAAGAATCTTTGCAGGCATTCGGAAATATGATGGTATTGTGGATATCTCTAACTGTAATAAGCCCCGCAAGACGCAATTCATTATCCACCAGAGGCAATTTCTCAAGCCTGTGTTTTCTCAGCAGATCGAGAGCTTCCTCAAGAGTTGTATCAGGGGGAGCGGTTATCAGTTCATCCACCGTTGTCATCAATCTGCTTACTGGAGTGGAAGGATCTAACTCAAACTGGTAATCACGATTAGTCAGCATTCCCGCAAGTTTATCACCGTTCATAATCGGGAAACCTGATACTCCGTGTATACGCGAAAGTTCAAGGGCATCACCAATAACCGAGTTTATTTCAAGTGTTACCGGATCAACGATAACACCGCTTTCGGCTCTCTTCACTCGTCTTACATGTTCTGCCTGCCTTACAGGTGACAGGTTTTTATGAATGACACCCATGCCTCCCTCCTGCGCAAGAGCAATAGCCATATCAGCTTCGGTTACTGTATCCATTGCAGCGCTGAGAATGGGAATGTTCAAGGTGATATTCCGAGCCAGTTTTGTTGTCAGATTTACTTCTGAAGGGAGTATCCCCGATCGACCGGGCAGAATCAGAATATCATCGTATGTAAGTGCTTCCCTGATATTGGAAAGGTTCATATTTCTCTCCGTCCAGATGTTTATCCGGGTCAGTCACACCAGTAGATGAACCTGCCGCAGGCAGGACACGTTTCAACCTGTTTATTTCTGTCAGGAGAAGCAACAAAAGCAGTGGGCAACTGTGTAAAACATCCACTGCACCGTTCATGAATAACGGGAACTACAGCGTTACCGTAATGACTGGCAAGTTGATCGTACATATTACGATTTCTCCGGGTAATCAATAAAGCAAGTTCACCCCGCATTTTCTTAAGTTCCACTACAGCTGCTGCCGGTGACAGCCCAAGTTTTTTTTCCTGTTTCCGGATATCCTTATTCTGGAGGTCTGAGATCATAACATCAAGATCGTGAAGGCTGATCAGTCTTTTAAGGTCATTGTTCATTCTGATTACTTTCCTGAAGGGTAAATTTTAATATCGATGCTGCTTCAATCGGTGAATCGGCTGATAGCAGTTTCTCTGCTCCATCCGTCCGAAGCAGCTTGGCTAGATGTTTGATTAACTTCATGTGCTCTTCCGGTCCGGACGGTCTCACAGGAGTTATGAAGAGTATGATTACCTTTACTTTTTTTTCGGGCCAGGGGATGCCCTTTTCTGATTTCCCGATAGCAATCATGAAATCATCTACGAGTATGCTTCTGCAATGAGGCATTGCAATACCATCATGAACAATTGTCGGTTCAGCCTGTTCTCTTGTTTCAAGTGCTGTCAGAAGAAGTTCCTCGGTAGTTTTCTGAAATGAGAATAGTTTAAGTAATTCCGCAATTGCGGTTTTTCTGTTAACGGATTTGATATTCCACTTGCTAAATATCGGTCTTTTCAAATGCCCTCCTTATCCGACTTGGTCTTTAATATAGAATTTGTTTATCGTCCAGCAAGTACCATATTGGATTCAAGTGGGGTAAATGATGTCCGCAGATAAGAAAACAGTCGAATTTACTTTCCCGGAGGATTCCCTTGTTATTTCCTTTGTGAGAAATATTGTACATAACATTTCTCCTTTAATGGCTCAATTATTTGATAAACTCATCATAGATAGAAACGTAATACTAAACATTCTCTCGCTTCAGGAGGACGGGGCACTTCCAATACTCCTTGACGGACAAATCTGGCTATCCATCTCCATAAGTGCGGGAGATTCCCGCATCACATCGCTGAAAAGCACTTCAAGGCTCGAGCTTGAGGAATGGCTGGAGACATTTCATGGCGGCAGACCGGGAATTCTTACCGATGAATCGGGACATGTTTTCGCCATGACGGAAACTGCCAGCGAGATCTTTGCCGGATACAGAGGCACTTCTCTTCGGGATTTTCTCGATCAGGTTTCAATGACGGCGTTTATTTCTGCAAGCTCGAAAAGCCTTTCAGGGAAACAGGTCAGGGAATTCTCGGTTCTGACTAAAACAGGTTATATGAATAAAAGGTCTCTAGTTGCATCTCTTCAGAAAGTTGGTGTTGGCAACAGATTGCTGATTGTATCCTTTTCTTCTCCCTCGATGGCAATGACAACATTTGAGCAGGATGACTCGAAATTTGCAAAAACTCTTTTCTCCGTAATCCCTATTCCTGCGGTGAAGATTAATGGAAAAGGAACAATAGTTGCATTGAACAGTCATGCAACCCACATTGTCTCCAGTTCAGGAGGAAAGAATCCGCTCACCACGCAGTTCAGTGATTGGATAATAAAAGAAGATAAAGCAAGAGTATCTGCTATGATTGACAGTAAAATCGATACTATGGTTGCTCCTTTCCAGTTCAGAGCAGGACTGATTATGACAGAAATTCTTGTGATGCACTTTGAAATGACCAGTCTGCTCATGCCTGATGGAGAGAGCCTGATTGTCTTTCTCATACCTGTTGATATGAGCAAAAGCTCTGAAACTGAAACTTTTCCCGGACAGATTATTCTTAACCTTATAGACGTACTTAATGAGTTCAACGGAAAGAAGGATTCAATTCGTTCACTTCTCGAATTTCTCAGAATTGGTACTGGAGCTCGAGGAGCTGCATACATCTCCAGATTGAGAAAAGTCGCTGTTGGAGACACATCCCTGACTGAAAGTGAGCAGGCTCAACTTGATAAGAGCAAAAATACATGGACGGAAGATATTCTTGGATTCAATCTGACAATTCCGGTTCAGCAGAAACAAGGTCAGGCTCATCTTAAAATTACAGGAACACCATCCCGCAATCTGAACCCCCTCGGAAGATTAGTTCTTCAGCTTGTTCCCATACTTATACAGTATTCACAATCCCATCAGTATCAACAAAATACGGTGAAACTATTGAATTCAATTTCAGAATTCATGGCTCTTCTGAAGGGTCGTGAACGAAACGTACGAACGCTGCTTGATGAAATTGGATCAATCATCGGAGCTGAATATATGGTAATACACAAGGTCAGCTCCAGAGAACCGGTTCTCAGACCTCTCGTGTCATCTGGAACCTCAACAGATCCAGGCGTTCTTTCTCTCGAAATTCCATCAGTTGCATCCTGGGCTTACACGCACACGGAAACGTGCTATGTCCCTGATACAGCAATCGATCAAAGATTCTCATCTATTTTCCCCTCCTCCAGAAGCGAGTTGACTGTTCCGCTTATTTCCGAAGGCAGAGCGATAGGAACTCTCACAGCGGGGAGCAGTCACCGGGATGCTTTTAAGAACCCTCTTCCAGGGATTCTTCGCACTTTATGCGTTGGCCTGTCACTGTGGTTACTCAGAAATACTCAGGAGGATAAACAGAATAACGTCATGCAGCAAAAAGAAATGCCGAGTGAACATATAGGGCTGGAAGATCTTCTCCTGAGTCTTTCTCATAAAATGAGAGCCCCGATAACCACTCTCAGAGGTCATACAGATCTACTGATCTCTAAAAAACTGGGGGAACTCACATCTGATCAGAAGAGCTCCCTTAAGGCTATGAATACTGCGCTTATCGATCTTGTTGAGTACGCGGAGCGAATGCTGACTTTCATGAAGATAGAACTTAGCGATGAAGCTCTGAATATTATCTGGGCTCGACCGGCTGATGTCATCTCTTCTCTACTACCAATTTTCTCTGAAATGGGAAAAAACCAGAAAGTTTCGGTAAGGGCGGAATTTCCTTCAGAACCCTTCACTGCAAGTTTCGACAGATCACGCCTTGAACAGATAATTGGAAATCTTGTACAGAATGCTATTCAGTACAATGAGCCTGGTGGATCAGTAAATATCAACGTAAAACTGGACAACAGCACTCACTGGATTCTTGAAGTATTCAATACCGGCAGCGGCATCCCTCCCGAAGACCTGCCGAATGTATTTGACAGGTTCTACACTGGCAGCAATAACATAGAGGTTACTCGAGGCCTGGGGATCGGATTGACAATCGTAAAGAATTTTACACAACAGTTAGGCGGCACTGTCAATGTACGAAGCAGAACTGGGTACGGAACCTGGTTTACCGTCCGACTTCCCCTCTCATGATAGATAAGAGAAACCTGCTTAAAGAAAACTTTCAATATTTTCTTCCCGTGAACCTGATAGCACAGACACCTCTTCCTGGCCGAACACAAAGCAGGCTTCTTGTATCAACCATCGCGAAGAAAGAATTATCCGAAAACGTATTCAGCAATCTCCCTGACCTGCTTTCTCCGGGAGATCTTCTGGTTTTGAACAATACAAAGGTCTTCAGGGCACGACTGTCAGGAAACAGAACAGACACGGGCGGCAAGGTTGAAGTGTTCCTTCTTCGGGAACTTGGCCTGGGAATCTGGAAAGCTCTTGTCCGTCCCGGCAGAGCAGCAAGATCAGGAATGATCATTGAATTTTCAAATGATCTTTCATGCACTGTACTAAAGAGGCTGGGTCAAGGAAGAGCGATTATTGAATTCAATTCTGTCGAAGATACCGGTGACACTCTCAGCAGAACCGCACAGGTGCCGTTACCTCCATACATAAAGCGCGCCCCTGATGAGATGGATGATGAAAGATACCAGACTGTATATGCATCGGAGAAAGGCGCGGTTGCCGCGCCTACCGCCGGCCTTCATTTCGACCTGGAACTGCTGACCCGTCTCAGGGAAAAGGGAATAGAGCATACTTATGTAACTCTTCATGTAGGACCTGGAACATTTGAACCTCTTCGTTCAGATATTATTGAAGATAATACTCTCGATCCGGAAGAGTATTATGTTTCAGCTGAAGCTCTTTCAGCCATCAGAAATGCAAGAGAGGAAGGAAGAAGAGTCATCGCTGTGGGAACGACAACAACAAGAGTTCTGGAAACAATAGATATTAATTCAGAAATGAGTTTATCAGGAGAGACCGGAATCTTTATATTTCCACCATACAGCTTCCGGAATGTGGATGCCCTGATTACAAACTTTCACCTTCCTGAGAGCTCTTTGTTATGTCTTGTAGCAGCATTCATGGGTTATGAATTCATGATGAACGCCTATAGATATGCTGTTGAACATCAGTTCAGATTCTACAGCTATGGTGATGTCATGTTGATAGAACGGGAGTCGATACAATGACGCTGACCGCCAGGAAACATGCCTGGCTTAACAGGATTTCTCCTAAATTCAGACAACTCGCAGGATTGTATATTCTGGAAATATCAGTCATTCTTTCCTGGACTTTACTTCTGGAAGCTCTTTTCTTTCTCCTTTCCGGAAACTGGCATCTACTTCTTCCTGTGAGCTATCTCCTGTCTGTCACGATGCTTGCATGGCTGGAAAAGTCGAGGATCAGAACCCTGGAACAATCACCTTTTGAGGCTCTGGGTCTCGCTGAGATCAGCGTTCACGGACGTGATCCATCGGAATGGCAAACATTACGCAGGCTTCTGTTTACGCCACCACTGATACTTTCCGGAATTGGTTTGATACCTGTTCCACGTAAAAAGATAACACTGCTCCAGTTGATATCCGGTACAAAAATAATTCCCCTGAATATCGATATGGATCCCAGGACCAAAGAGGAAATACGGGACATCAGACATCGCTCATTGATGAAAGTTATTACGTATACCATTACCTCTCTGATAGTTACGGCAATCATCGTTTTCCTGCCGCCCGAGAGAGCGGTCAGCACTGAAATTGATCAGCTCCAATTGATGAGCAGGCTGCCGCAGGAAGAGGAAGAACTTCTGGCTGCCTATCTGGAATTAAGAACTCTTTATCCTGACAGCGTCGAATTCCATGTAAGGCTGGCAAGTCTGTATTATCGAAACAACATGGAGGCGGATCTTGTTCTGGAACTGGAAGAGGTGAGGAGGCTTGATCCTGATCATTCCATACTGCTGCTTGGCGAGGATCTTTCAGTAAGCATGGAGGATCTGCGGGTGGATGGCGATTCTACTTCAGCGGACTCCATAGAATTTTCTGCATATCTTACTCCGATCATGCAAGAGACAGAAGAAGATGCTCTAACAGGTGATTCAGAGAGTCTGCAGGCCGAACCAGTACCGATAGAGCTGGATTTGATTGCATCAGATTCCATAATGATTCCGGATGATACAGTATTCACAGATTCAACCACTCTCCTGGTTGACACGCTTTCTGACTCCCTGATCATTCCCGAAATAGACGACTCCCTGTTGCTTCCTCAGCTACCAGACAGAAGCAGTGTAACGGAACCTCAAGACTCATCATACCAGGAAACTGAGACAGATGAATTCCCACTGGAATCCGAACAAACGGATTTCTTACCTATCCAGCCATCAGTTGATGATTTGCAGGAATCAGCTCCGGAAACGGAAATCGTTGAACCTGAAGAAACTCCCGCAGTAGTGGTAGAAGAAGAAGTGGAGGGGGATGAACAACCTGTTTCAACACCAGACCCTGAAGGGACATAAAGTCTGAGAAATCCTCCATCATTCACATTGCTCGGCAAATCAGGCAGAGCAAGAAGAGGCCTGCTTAATCTTGCCCACGGTCCGGTCGAAACCCCCGTATTCATGCCGGTTGGAACGCAGGGAAGTGTAAAAACCGTCAGAAATTCAGATCTGATTGAGGATAACTGGCAGATAATCCTTGGAAACACATACCATCTTTACCTCAGACCCGGTTCAAGTGTGATAGAGGAAGCGGGTGGTCTGCATTCATTCATGTCATGGCATGGAAATATTTTAACTGACAGCGGCGGTTTTCAACTGTTCAGCCTGTCTCAGCTTAGAAAGCGTTCCGAAGATGGTTACCAATTTCAATCACATATAGATGGATCCAGCCATATTCTTACCCCTGAAAAGGTTATCAATCTACAGAGAACATTCGGAAGCGATGTCATGATGATACTGGATGAATGCCTGGAGCAACCCAGCGATCACAGTCGAACTGAGGAATCCCTCAATCTGACTCTTAGATGGGCTGAAAGAGCCAGAAAAATCCATCAGGAAAAAGAGCAGGCAATGTTCTGCATCATCCAGGGCGGCGCTTTCCCCGATCTGCGTAAGAAAGCAGCTCGTGTTCTCTCAGAAATGGAATTTGACGGGTATGCCATTGGCGGAGTATCGGTAGGCGAACCAAGAAGACTTATGATGAGAGCCGTTACGTCCTGCATTGATTTTCTTCCTCAGAATAAACCAAGATATCTCATGGGTGTCGGAAAACCGGAAGACCTGGTGGATTTCGTCGCAGTTGGTGTTGACATGTTCGACTGCGTGGTTCCCACAAGAAACGCACGGGGAGGAAGCTTCTTTGTGCCCGGCGGTCATATAAACATTAGAAATACACGATTCAGAAATGATTATCTTCCTGTCCAGCCCGGATGCAGGTGTTATGCATGCCGCACATATACAAGATCCTATATCAGACACCTGTTCAATTCGAAGGAATGGCTTGCCCCCATTCTTGCCACACTTCACAATCTTCATTACTTCTCTGTGCTGATGGAAAAGATACGTATCGCGATAGACGAACGGCATTTCTCAAGCTGGAGAAGAGACTGGTATCTTTTAAGAAAGCACTTTGATTCAGATACTTTCTAAAACAACAAAATTTATCATACTAATGTAAGTATTGCCATATGAATTCCTCGAAGTTAGTATCTATCAAGAAGTACGAACATTTTGTCCGAATTCCTGTTCTGGATGGCTTGAAGTTAGGGGTTTATGTGACTGGAACATCTGAGAGAAAAGATCCTGAAATTCTCCTGAAGAAGCTTCCTGATACGTATGGACTGGAACGAGTTAAAGTCCTGGCGGATCTGACAGTAGCATTAAGGGAAGTTAATTCACGTAAGGTTGTTGAATTCGGGAAACAGGGGCTGATATTACTACAGGATACTGAAGACAAGAAATCGGAAACAATTATTCTGAGTGAACTCTGCTGGGCTTATCAGTGTATCGGCGAGTATCAGACCGCTCTGGAATACGGTTTCAGAATGCTTGAACTTACAAATGAAACTAATGATGCCCCGGATAAAGCGACTGCATTGAATAGAATCGGTGCGGCATATCTTAGAACAGCAAGGTTCGATCAGGCCCTTGATTACTTCATGCAGACTCTTAAAATTCGTGAAAAGATCGGTGACAAATTGGGGATTGCAACATCATTCAATAATATCGGAATCATACTCAATAGAACAGGTAATAGTAAGAAATCTCTGAATTACTACAACCGGGCTATAAGTACACTTGAAGAAACCGATGATAAAAGCAACCTTGCCAT
>DAOWNO010000328.1 GCA_030642525.1 Candidatus Aegiribacteria sp. | reverse complement strand
GAATCATCTGAACCGGTTACTCAGTACTCGTACTACGAAGACACTTCACATTTGCTTCCTGATAATCCCGCTGCTGTTCTTGAAGCGTTTTTTGAGGCTCTTAAATCAGGGGATAGTGAATCTGTCGAATTTCTTGTCTCAAGTGAAGCGCTCGATAACATAGATATTATGCTGGATGTATTGAAGGAAAGTCTTGATCGAGACGAAGAATTAACTATGAACCGTCTTGTTGCCGCTGGATACACCGCGACAGCCGATGAGATAGAAGATTGGTCAGGTCTGGAATACCTTGAATTTACTATCTCTCTCCCAATGATGCGTGCTCGTTACTCGATGTACGAGATGCAGATAGGAGAATTCACATTGAATGGTAATGATATTGAGATTCCCCTTATGTTTATCAGTTCTACCGGTCTGGAGCTTCCTTTTGAGGTAAAGCTTGTCCGGGAGGATAATACCTGGAGAGTGTCAAATTTCATGGGGTTCAACAGCTTCCCCTGAGCTGCGATTCAGCAGATATTCTGATTATGGCATGCATCCAGTCTGATTTGAATCACGTTCCATCCCGATCTTTCTCTTATTTCCCTTGCTATTATGATATGCTTATTCTGTATATTTTCTGATGATTGCATGGAGGAATCAATGACTGATAGCACTGCTGTGTGGCTTGGAGGACTGGCATTCTCCGTTGAACAGGACAATCACAAGTTCATTATTGATGGCTCAGAGGAATTTGGCGGGAAAGATCGAGGCCCAAGGCCCAAGAACCTTCTTCTAACAGCGCTGATCGGCTGCACCGGAATGGATGTTGTGTCAATTCTCAAAAAGATGAAGATTGAGAATTACAGTCTCACTGTCAGTGCCAGCGGCGAATATACTGAGGATCATCCCAGAGTATTCAAATTCATAAATATCGAGTACCTCTTCAGGGGGAATGAACTGCCGGAGAAGAAAATTGAAAGAGCTGTATCTCTTTCTCAGGACAGGTACTGTGGCGTAACAGCCATGTTTCGTGACAGCTTTCGATTAAACCATAAGATCGTTATTGAAAATACTTGATTCCAGAGGAAACGGATATGATTCATCGCACAGATGTGCTTATTCTTGATTATTCAGTGGATCGTTCTGAAGGTCCTCTTTTCAGGCGCTGGCTTCCGGATAACTGTAAGTCAACAACTGTATTCGTTTACTCTGGCGAGGAAATTCCAGATGCCGGTGCTTTTACACATGCGATGCATACCGGTTCGAGCCTGTCTATCTGCTCTGATGCTGAATTTTACTCGGAAGTTGAGAGAATGATTCTGTCCTGCGTTAAGGCCGGAATACCTCAAATGGGTATCTGTTACGGTCATCAGCTGTTCTGCAGAGTTCTGGTCGGTCCCTCATCCGTAAGGAAATGTTCAAATGGACTTGAAGCGGGTTGGAGGAATGTTGAAATAACAGGAACCGGATTGGATATCCCGGGTATAAGATCGATTGCGAAGGTTTTTCAGTTTCATTCTGACGAGGTTATCGCGCTGCCGTCCGGCGCTGAAATAATTGCAACCAGCAGACACACTGAAATTCAGGGTTTCATAGATAGATCCAGGAAAATTCTCAGCCTGCAATTTCATCCTGAATTCATCAGGAAGGATGGGAATGATCTTTTCTTCAAGGAGAGAAGGCTCCTCGAAGAGAACGGTATCGATCTTGACACCATTCAAGCTGATGGACCGGACATAGATGCAGGAAGGATATTTTTCAGTTATTTTATGAGTAGTTTTCTGTAAAGCGGAAAGGATCTGTCCTATGCGAGTGCTTTCAAAGATTGAGCCGAGAGAGATATGGTTCTGGTTTGAGGAAATATCCCGAATTCCCAGACCTTCAGGCAGTGAGAAAGAGATAGCTGATTTTCTTGTTGACTTTGCAGAGAAAAGAAACCTTCCCGTGAAGCGGGACGATGTTAACAATGTTCTGATAACATCGCCCGGCAGGGGGAACGCGGCATCTCATCCTTCACTCGTTCTGCAGGCTCATGTGGATATAGTCCCTGAGAAAACTGATGACAGTTCACACAATTTTACCAGCGATCCCATTGTTCCGGAAATTGATGGAGACTGGGTTACTGCAGAAAAGACTACTCTCGGGGCTGATAACGGAATCGGTGTAGCGCTGATGCTTGCAGTTCTTGACTCTGATGACATTCCACACCCTGATCTGGAGTGTCTCTTCACAACAGACGAGGAAAGAGGTCTTACCGGTGCTGCTCATCTGCATTCCGAATGGATTACATCAAAGCGTCTCATCAATCTTGATTCTGAAGATGAAGGTGTTTTTACGATAGGCTGTGCAGGCGGGCTTGATTTCACCGTGTCCATGAACTTCGAGCGGATGGACATTCCCGCGGAATATTACAGACTTGAAATTACAGGACTCAGAGGTGGGCATTCCGGAATGGAGATCAGTAAAAACCGGGGCAACGCAATACGGTTTCTTGGCAGAATTCTCCATAAGATCTGCAATCATCATACCTGTCTGATAGCCGATATAGAAGGCGGATCAAAAAGAAATGCTATTCCGAGAACAGCG
>DAOWNO010000003.1 GCA_030642525.1 Candidatus Aegiribacteria sp. | reverse complement strand
GTAAAGAGACCGACAGCCGCCGGCCAGTTATCAGAAGTAAGACCCATCGGGTAGAATATGGGAGCTATTGTTTTACTGATCGCGGAAAGAACGGAATTCTCTGAATCCTGGTTGCCGAAACTGCCGTCCGTTCCAATTGAAGCAAGAAAGCTGAGTACGATGACGACCACGATGATCACTTTGCCTGCTCTTAGCATGAAACTCTTCAGACGGTAGATCGTGTGGTACATTATTCCCCTGAATGTCGGGAGATGATACGGGGGCAGCTCCATTACAAAGGTTGACGTTTCTCCCTGAAGGATCGTTCTCTTGAAGAGAAGCCCGGTTCCCACGGCCAGGAGAATTCCCACCATGTACAGACTGAAAAGTATAGGACCTCCCTGTCTCGGGAAGAATGCCGCCACGAAAAGAGTGTAGACCGGTAACCTGGCCCCGCAGGACATGAATGGATTCATCAATATAGCGAGAATCCTGTCCCGGTTGTTTTCGAGTGTACGGGTTGCCATTATTGCCGGAACATTGCATCCGAATCCCACGAGCATAGGAATGAATGCTTTACCCGGGAGACCAATCACCCTTAAAAACCGATCCATTACGAATGCGGCTCGCGCCATGTAGCCTGAATCCTCAAGGAGAGAAAGACAGAAAAATATCAGGAAAATAGGTGGTATGAAAGTCGCCACTGTCTGAATACCGCCGCCGATTCCATCCGACAGGAAAGTAATCAGAATTTCCGGGAATCTGAATATCTCAAGGAGAGCTCTGAATCCATCCACGAAAACAGTTCCCGTTAAACCGTCGAAGAAATCGATGAAGGGAGCGCCGACATTTATCGTGATAACGAATATCATGTACATGACTCCCAAGAAGATAGGTATTCCAAGAATTCTGTTCAGAATCACCATGTCGATTCTATCGGAAACATTTCTTCGAACTTCGCTTGTTCGATGCACTACATCTTTTGCGAGGCCATGAATGAAACCGTATCTTCCATCAGCCATGATGATATCCATATCATCACCGACATGCTTTTCAACCCGTTCTATTTCGGATTTCAGAGATTCACAGGGAACAGAATCATCACATAATTCAATTGCGTACTCATCGTCTTCGAGTAATTTCAGAGCGAGCCATCTTGAATTTACATCTTTTTTTTCAGCGATCTGCTGCACTCTGTCCTGAATGATATGTATCGACTTTTCAAGTACCGAATCGTAAGCAACTTTAGTTTCCGGGATTGATCGGTTAAGACTTTCCCTGTTAATGACGTCCTTCAGTTCATCAATTCCCTTGTTTCTTGAAGCGACGATAGGGATAACAGGGCAGTCAAGATGCCTGGATAGATGCTTAATCTCGATCTTGATTTTACGTTTTGCCGCCAGATCCGTCATATTCAGTGCCACAACCGTTGGAACTTTCATCTCAAGCAGCTGGGTTGTTAGGAAGAGATTACGCTCCAGATTGGTTGCGTCCAGAATATTTACGATAAGGTCAGGGTGTTCTGTAAGAATATACTTTCTTGCAATCGATTCATCTATTGAGAATGCGGTAAAGGAATAGATACCTGGCAGGTCAGTTACGTCGACCGCCACAGCATCATGCTCATAGCTGCCTTCAATTCGATCCACAGTTACGCCTGGCCAGTTGCCGACTCTCTGGCGGGAGCCGGTCAAAGCATTCAGAAGCGTAGTTTTGCCGACATTCGGATTCCCCGCGATCGCGATTTTTATGTTTCTCATTTTGTCTCCGTAGATTCAGTCACAGTATCGATGATTAGAATGTCGGCTTCGCTTTTTCTCAGTGTTATCTTCTGACCGTTCAGTTCGATCTCAACAGGATCTCCTATAGGCGCTTTCCTGAGAAGTCTGAATCGACAACCTTTCAGGAGTCCCATTCTCAACAGTTTATGACGGTATGTTTTGCTGCCCTGTTCGTATCCTGTGATCTTCGCTTCGGAACCGATTTCAAGATTGCCGATTTTCATAAGACTTCCTTAATGTTTAAACCAAAATGTTTAGGCATATCTAAATCCTGCATTAAAAAAAAAGATCATTCAAGCCGCAGGAATATCTTATGCGCCATTCCATAACCTATCATCAATCGTGTATCACCTGTTTTGATGAGAATCATACCATTATTTCCGGTTGACTGGAGCACTTCCATTTCATTTCCTATATGCAATCCCATGCCACTGAACCGCTCCCGGAATCCCCTGCCGCCCCTTACGGCGATTATCCTGGCCTTTTGACCGGGGCGCAGTTCGCTCAATCTAACAGAATGGCTGTATGCTCTACTTCTTCGACCGTGCATTTGATTCCTGCTTCTCTTTGCAAATCTCGCATGGATCCTTCTCGTCGGGTATTTCATTGCGCATGAATCCGAATCCATCCACCCATCTTTTTCCACCATACTTGCATCGTCTCTCGAAATCGAGATACTGAACGAATCTCTCAACAACTAAATCCGGGATGATATGTTCTATGCTGCATGCGCATTTATTAGCGGTGTCATGGTCTATCGCAAGTACGGTAGTAAAGAAATCACGGAATACCTCATGCTTCCATGCTATTTGTTTTGCGATTTTTCTCCCTTTTGGCGTCAATGTGATAATATCGTATGGAGCGTGGTTAACAAGACCTCGATTTACCAGGATCTGAAGGGCATTTGTTACTGAGGAATTAGCTACATTAAGTTTCTTCGCGATATCGGTAGCTCTCGCTGCAGTCTTTACTTTAATCACATTGTAGATGGCCTCAAGATAATCCTCAAGACTTGAACTGAGCTCCATGTAACCAAAACCTTTCAAATTAGCATTATATAATAACTTTAGACTAATCTAATTTACTGCATTGGCAGAGAATGTCAAGCTACAGGATGGTTATTCTCTGCAATTCATATTATTCTTTACATAATTATTGATAGTAATAAAGGAGAATATAATGAAAAAATCCATTTGGGCAGAACCAAGAGATACCGTCAGTATTGAAGACTGCTATTTCTATCATACAATGGATATTCCAAATCATGGTTCTGTGCGTGGAGAATGGGACCTGAGGGGGCAGGAAACTACCTATCTTGGGAATGTCAGCTTTCAGGGGAAACGGGTCCTGGAGATTGGAACCGCAAGTGGTCACCTTTGTTTCGCCATGGAAAAGATGGGCGCCGATGTAGTTGTATATGACCTTTCCGAAGAACAGGAATGGGACATTGTACCATACGCTGGATATGATATTGAGGAGTACATATCCGAGCACAAAAAGTATTTACGTCGATTGAATAATGGATTCTGGTTTGCTCACAAAGCCTTTAATTCAAGTGCAAAGGCCGTGTATGGGACAGTATATGAAATTCCCGACAGCATTGGTCAATTTGATATCTGTACCTTCGGTTCGATCCTGTTGCATCTGCGCGATCCGTTCCTTGCACTTCAGCGCGCCACAGCTCATGTAAAAGAGATGGTAATTGTGACCGATGTGGTTCCAAAGTTCAGAGGTAAGTTACTGTCTGTTGCCGAGCTTCTTACGGGCAGCCGACTGGTTCGTTTCATTCCAGACGCAAAAAAACGGAGGCCGCTCGAAACCTGGTGGAATCTATCCCCCAGGTTAGTTTTAGAATTCCTTCAGATACTTGGTTTTGAGCATACAGAAATCTCTTTCTACCGTCAGAAACATAACAATGAGAAAATCCGGATGTATACTATTGTAGGTCATAGAAATAAACCGGATACCCGCTGAACGTGCACTCGCGTATGGAAAATAACGCAGACTACATCTCCTGTATGAATGATTACCTGAGATCGAGATCCGATGAGTTATGATAAGGATTGTTAAAAATATCCTGAAGCGTATAGCCCATATATTTCAGGCATCGTAGAGTCCCTCGTCATGCGACGGAGCAGAATAATCCATTCCAAATCCTGATTCCTCAATATACCGTTCGGTCTTTTCCGGATCTTCTTCATCAAGTCCAGCAAGTGACGGATAATCAACTAAAGGGCTTACAGCCGGTCATAGCGCGGCCACTTGACAAGTATGAACAGTATTCTATAGTTAGACACGGCTAAAATAATGAGACTAGTCTAAAACAGTAGGAAGCATGGAGATGAGTTCCAGTCTTTGAGGATTATCTGGAAACCACTCAGAGTATCGCTGCAAGTAAAGGTTCTGCCTGCTTTTCCAACATAGCTCGGTCAAGGAATGTGGCTGCTATTTACGTCACAACGGTACACAGGGATTTTACGAGAAATGGTCTTGTGAACAATGCTTCATACAATATGGAGTGATAAGAATATAGAGAAATATGTTGCAACAGAAAGGGAAACAATGAGAATTATGATGCTGATAATCGCTTTTGTACTCGCGGCCAGTGCAGCGGGAGGTGTTCTGGAGGGAACTATTACCGATTCGGTTACCGGAGAACCTCTTATAGGGGCTGCTGTGGCAGTGAAAGGCACCGGTCTCGGTGGTTTCACTGACGCCGCAGGAGCGTTCCGTATAGATGATGTTCAGGAAGGATATATAACCCTCAGAGTAAGTTCTGTAGGCCATGAAGAACTGGAACTGGGAATCGATGAATCCCAAAGATCAAGTATCAGGATAGTAATGAATCCGGTGGCCGTGGGTGGTACGACAATCGTTGTTACCGGAACGGGGACGCCAAGATTTTTCATGGATACTCCGGTTGCTACCGCAGTTGTAAGCAGGGATCTGATAGAGCAGCGTTCTGAACCGGATCTTTTCGGCATTCTGGATCTCTCAACGGGAGTTCGTGTAGAAAACAACTGCCAGAACTGTAACTTCAGCCAGGTTAGAATTCACGGTCTCGAAGGCCAGTATACACAGATACTCATAGACGGTAACCCTGTAGTCAGCAGTCTTGCGAAGGTTTATGGTCTGGAGCAGTTCCCGGCTGAAATGGTGGAAAGAATTGAAATTGTTAAAGGCGGTGGATCAGCCCTGTACGGCGGATCAGCTGTGGCTGGCATTGTAAATCTGATAACCAGAATACCAGAGGAAACCGCTACTACGGTGGAACTCGAAGGCGGATATGTGGATGGCGGAGGGGAAGCAGGAGTTGCATTCACATCAACTGCCGTGCATATGGGAAACGCTGCCTCTATGGTTGTTTATGGAAGACTGCGCCACCGGAAAGAAGTTGATATGGATTCCGACGGCTTCAGCGACATAGGAAGATTGAGAACTGAGAGTATTGGTGGAAGTATCTTCATTAACCCTGCGGAATCCTCAGGCTTTACTCTATCCGCTCATTACATTCACGAGAAGAGACGGGGCGGAGACAACGTAGATGTACCCGATCACCTTGTGGACATATCGGAAGGAACAGAGACATGGAGGTATGGAGGTTCACTGAAGTGGGAACAGAGGCTCTCTCCAGTCTTTGACTACTCGGTTAACCTTTCCGGAGCCTATACTGAGAGGTTTTCTTTCTATGGCGGTCTCGGTGGAGAAGACCCATCGTCACCGGACTACGATCCGGCAGCAGGATACGGACGCTCGGAAAACCCCCTTCTGAGCACGCAGGGGAAATGCAACCTTCAGCTGGGGAGCCAGCTGTTTTCCATTGGCGTGCAGGGGACCCGCGAAAGGCTGCAGGACAGATCCTTCACTGAGGGTACTCGGACGATTGATGAAACCTATACTGATATAGGTGTTTTCCTGCAGGATGATATCACATTTGGATCATTCAATGAGTACGAAATACTTCTCGGTGCAAGAGTGGACGATCATTCACAGGTGGAGGGGATGATATTCAGCCCAAGAGCTGCTTTGAAATGGAGGGTGAACCCGCCAATTACCTTCAGAGGAGGAGTAGCCACAGGTTTCAACGCTCCGCAGGTTTTCGATGAAGATCTTCACATAGAGATCGTCGGAGGATCACGAAGAATAATCGTAAACGCCGATGACCTTCAGGAAGAAAAGAGTGCAAGCTACTATTTCAGCGGAGAGTATCGTGATGTGATCGGAGATATGCCTGTCAGTCTGGTGCTGGGTGGTTTCAGAACTGACCTGAAAGATGCCTTTGCTCTTAAGGAAGTCGGCGAGAACGAGTTTGGTGAGCTGGTTTTCGAAAGAGTCAACGAAAGCGGAGCGCATGTACAGGGAGTAGAAGCAGAACTGGGAGTTATCATGGGGTCGGTGAGCATCATCGGCGGCATAACGGTTCAAGAAGCCCTCTACGATGAACCGGTTGAGCTTTTCGACGGCATCTGGTCAGACCGCATAATGAGAACACCTGATGCGTACGGAAACCTTCGTCTGGACTGGGAAGCGACCCGGAATGTTGATGTGCTCCTTACAGCGAATTACACCGGATCAATGGAAGTTCCTCATGATACAGAAAATCCTGTGATCAATACTATTGATCCTGCAGTTACATTTGACGCTGATTTGAGGTGGCGAATAGAGAACGGCCTGCTCGAGAATTCCATCACGGTGAAGGCCGGTGTGAAAAACATCACCGATGAGTTCCAGGAAGACCTGGATCAGGGAGCTGAAAGGGATGCCGGTTATGTCTACGGTCCCGCCTCCCCCAGAAAGATAACCCTCGGACTTGAGCTGGGATTCTAATGAACTCCGTAACGGAAATCCAATCTGTTACCGAGTCATGGGAAGAAACATGGAACGGGCTCATGCCTCTTGTCCGGTGGAACCCCGTGGCAGGTAGAATTTCGCGGGGACTTTGTTGGTGCCTTCTCCACGGAGTAGATGGATGATCTCCAAGATCGACAGTGACCTTAAAGTACTGAATCATCATGTGTACGAGTACAGCAAAGGTATTCGCAATCTCGTGCTGCATACGCTCCCGATGACCTTGAGAAACTGTGCTGAAGAGAGACTCAGACGGGAAGGGATACGGTATCTGGTCTGCCCTGTGAGCGAACATAAGGTCAACATCTTTTTCGGTGCTGCGGATTGTATAGAGGTAGTAGCAAGGTTCGGAAGTAGAAAGCTGAACGAGTTCACGGCGGAGGAAGATTTCATTCTTGGTGTAATGCTGGGATACGATCGGCTGGCCCAGTGCAGACGCTATATCAGGAGGCGGGAATTCTCACCAAAAGCGGTTTATGGTCGAGCGGCAGGTCGATCTTCCATCCTTTCGGTTAACCGGTGACAGGAGAAGGGCCGGTGTGGATCGGCAGGTGTATAGACGGAGAGGATTCGAGAAAGACCGATGAAACAGGAATTGAGCAGCATCCCTGAGACGATGCTGATACCACTGTGGGCACGGGCGGTGGAGCCCCGGCTGTCGAACCGTATAGTGCATCTCTGCTTCGGGTGATACCGGATATCATCCAATATGGAGAAGTATGGAGAGGAGTTCTGTTTGATGGAAGACGGAATGGTTCAGCTGGCGGAAACAGCTCTTGATGGGTCAAGAAAATTGTTCTGGGAGATAAGAGAATATCTCAGATGCCCGATCGTGGGCACCTGCATGAGCATGTTCGAACAGAAGAAGCTCCTGAGAAAGGCTCGATACGATATCAACGGTCTGGACGAATACGAGATGCATGTGATCCTTGTGAACAGCAGCCGGAGCGAGAACCCGCTCGCACGCAGGATACAGAGGTATCTGGATCGGAAGTACAGCCGTCAGATAAAGGACTTCGGTCTTTGCTCTGAGGATACGTTCATCCACTGTTGGAGGGAGGGGGTCAGGTGCGGCGACCTTGACTGGCTTCTCTGGATAGCCGGCACCAATCCGAATCTCACGAACAGCGTCACGTGCGGCGTCTTTGGTGATTGGCATATGCATATGCATCAACAGGGCAGGCTTGCAAGAGACCGGTTATGTCGGATCGACAGGCTTAACTGCAGGATAGAAGAACTCCGGGGGAAGCTCAAGGCAGCAAGGAAACAGGCAGGCGACTACAAAAAGGAACGAGCCGCGGCGTGGAAATCGCTGGCTGTTCATGAGGGTCGGATCAGGACTCTGGAGAAGGAGAACGAGACTCTCGGAAATACTCTGGACGTAGGGAGGAACGCCGAGGAGAAAGCTTCACTTAGAAAACGTTTTGAAAAGTCCGACAGGCAGTCCCGGAAGCTGGCCGTATCCCTCGATGATGTGAAGAAGGAGAGGAATCGTCTGCGTGAAGAGCTCAAGGAAAGCAGGGAAACCAATCAAGTCGCAACATATGAGATAAAGAACCTTATCAGGGAGATGCATCTGGGAGAGACAGACTGCGAAAAGTGTCCAAACCGGGATCTCTGTGAGAAGAAGATATTGCTGGTGGGAGGTATCACGAAGCTGGAGGCTGTCTATCGCAGTCTGGTGAACGGTGTCGGCGGTAAGTTCAAGTATCACGATGGGCGATCCAGGGGCGGGGAGCGATCCCTGCAAGATAAGATTGGCTGGGCGGATGTCATACTCTGCCCGGTTGATGTCAATAGTCACAGCGCTGCGCTGGGTGTGAAGAAGATTTGCAGGAAGCTGGACAAACCCTATTTCATACTCCGTAAATCCAGCATCAGCAGCGTATTGCGTGTACTTAACGAGTTGATGGCTGCCGGCATTCAATCTTGACGGAATCATTCAGAATGATTTCCTGCCTGCGATATCCGATACAGTTGAGGAATTGAGTACTTGACAAGGATCAATGCACCGATTATTCTAATTCAGATTTATTTGAAATAGAAGGAGAAAGAAATTGAAGGGACTGGATATAGTATCTGAATTCAGTAAACTTCAACTACTTAGCAATAAGTACGCATTCCAGATACTTAAAGAACTGCAGAAAATACCGCAATCAGGTGTTCAGCTTGCAGAGAAGCTGGGCATGAAGACACCATTGGTGATCTACTACCTTAAGAAACTTGAACATTCCGGTTTCGCAAGACAGATAGCACATAAACCCGTACGCGGAAATCGCGAGAAGTTCTACTGTGCGGTAGCTCAGAATTTTCTTCTATCAGCCGGGCTTGAAGAAATGGGTGAATCGGACAGTGGGATGAACAACAGACTTAATAACTCGTACATCGAATATTTCCTGAAGCGTGATCTGGATCTTGATCTCAATGAGTTTGCCAGAGTCGTTCTTTCGGACTACCTTTCGGTTCAGCCGGAGGAGAGGGTGGTTATATCTTTCGAGGAACAGAACATAGGTATATACCTGAAAATTGTAATATATCTGCGCCGTATCGGAGCACATTACAGGACACTTGTCAGTAATCCTGTACTCGCAAGAGAAATGCTGTTCGATCTTCCCGAAAAGGAAGTAGAGATATTCTACAAAGGCATTGCTGAGTCAGTAGACTGGGCAGATGTCTGGATAGACCTCAAACGATCGGCAATTTCAGATAAAGGAGGAGTTTCGAAGAAGAGGCTTGATTTCGTTACGGAAGTACGGAGAGAGTCTCTAATCGGCATCAATGAGAAACCGGACATGAGAGCCATAATCATATCCATACCGAGATTCGAAGAAGAATTCCATACTGATCCTGATGCACTTGAAAAGCTGACCATGTTCTGGAAAGCCGCTTCAGTAAGTGCCGGCGAGTTTAGTACTGCCCGTGATCTTGCAGAAAGAATACGTAAATATGAGACTTTCACTGTACACACCGGCAAAAACAACGTACTGCATGTTTCTGTAGATCGTGAAAAATACTTCATAGATGCAGGCCCTCTCTCCTCATCGAAAATTAACAACGTGTTCTGTATTCCATCCGGAGAGATCACGTTCGTTCCTGTTATGTCAGAAATTTCAGGAAGCATATACATGGACTGCTGCGAGCTGGATAATGCAGAAGCAAGTGGAATTTACCTGCAGGTAGAAAACGGCATCGTGACAGACTGCCGGATTGAAAGCGGCGATAAGCGGCTTGAAGAGTACTTCAGAGCATCTGACCTTCAGGAAAAGACAATAAGTCAGGTAGGTTTCGGGTTGAATCCCGCAGTCAGATCGATTTCAAATATCCCCAAACTCGACACCAAGATATTCGGGAGTTTTCACCTTACTTTTGGAGACAATCGAGCTATTGGAGGAGAAATCACGGGGTACACAACCTGGGATATCATTGCCGAGAAACCCAGAGTTACCAACAGTAATGAAAATTTGCTTAATAATGGTGTATTTCATATATAAATGTTACTATGTGATGAAGGAGTTGTCATGAAATCTTATCGTATCATTTTGCAGAATGTATCAGCTTTGCTGGCTGTGATGTTGCTCGTATTCACCCTTGATGTTTATGGTTCAATCTCTCTTGATGCTCACGCTCCAGACGGTGGAATCTCTTCTTCCTATCCTGATAATCTGCTTGGCCCGGAATCTTCTGTTACAAACCCGTTAACGGCACCTGTACAGATGCCCAATTGGCCTATAAGTATAGGTTGGACCTCTCCTTATCCTGCATCCGGTGTCTGTCTTGCTGATATCTTCGGAGATGGTTTCCTTGAAATCATCTGTGGTTCTTCAAACGGAGATTTTCATGTCTTGGATTATCAGGGTAATGATCTTCCCGGATGGCCGAAGACAGGATTGGGAAAAATACGAGCCAAGGTAGCCGTCGGGGATATAGATCCTGATTATCCCGGTCTGGAAATAATTGCCGTTGCGGAAACAAGCACTATGTACATCTGGCATAATGATGGGACTCCTGCTCCCGGATGGCCGCAGGCCACAGGCTCAGTCGGGCACCTCAGAGCACCTGTTATTTTCGATGTAGACGGTGATGGCGATCTTGAGATAATACTGGGGAAAGGTGAAGTCTGTATTTATAACCATGACGGAACGATATATCCCGGCTGGCCCCAATCGATAGGCTCCGTCGCAACACCTTCGGTAGCAGATGTTGATAACGACGGAGTGGTTGAGATCTGCGCGGTTTCTTACAATTCCATATACCTCTGGGATAAGGATGGCAATCCGGAACCCGGCTGGCCCCTGATTGATGTCGCAGGAGCGACAAGCTATGCTCAACCTGTACTCGCTGATCTTGATGACGACGGCGATCTGGAAATTCTTCATGCACACTACGATCAATGGGTCTCACCATCACAGAATCATGTTGCCATATATCATCATGATGGAACGGTTTTTGATAACTGGCCACAGGATTACCCGGGACCTCATACCTACATCACACCGGTCATAGGTGATATTGATAACGATGGTGACCTGGAGATATTCGGTGGCGGTCATACCTTTGATCTTATGGCAAAGCATCATACAGGAGCAAATGTTGCCGGCTGGCCTGTTTCCGCAACAAGTGCTCTGGAATGCTCACCGATAGTATTCGATGTTGACGGTGACGGTTACAGAGAAGTTCTCTTTGCTGAAAACTGGCCCGGTGCCAATGGTTTTTTGTACGCATTCAACGGTGACGGTTCAACGGTTACGGATTGGCCGGCATCGATAAGCGGGCCGGCTTTCGTTAACAGTGCTGCTGCGGGTGATGTGGATGGTGACGGGGATATCGAGATCGCACTTATGCTCGGTTACGGTGTGGTGAACCTGTGGACCGTTGAAGACGTTCCTTACAGGGCGTATCTGACAGAATGGGGAACATATTTTCACGATAACTGGAATACAGGCTGGATGCATCCCAGTGCTCCTTTGAATCCCGTTGTCTATAACTCAGGAGGTTCAAACTATCTGAGCTGGAATGCGAATACAGAACTGGACATAGCTGGTTACAACATCTACAGAAGCGATATATCAGGCGGACCCTATACGAAAATCAACAGCACAGTGGTTGCAGATACACTCTACAATGATCCTTCAGGAACAACTGATCACTATTATTGCATATCTGCTGTTATCATGGCATGCGCTGAGTCAAGGCTCAGTGTTGAAGCAGATGTGCAGGAAGGCATTACTAACGATAACGATTACAGATTATTCAATACATCCTCCTCCCCGAATCCCTTCAGCGCAAATACCACAATAAGTTTCTCGGTACCGATTGAGCTTACCGGGAACACAGAGTTAAACATCTACGACCTGAGAGGGCTGCGGGTGAAGACCCTGATAAATGAAATCCTGCCTGCAGGAGAGTATTCTGTTGTCTGGGATACGAATGACAACTCAGGGGGAAATACTGCTCCAGGAATTTACTTCTATCAATTGAGAGTAGGAAACTGCTGTGCCGAAATAAGGAAAATAACACTTCTGCAATAGTGTCTATAATCCGGGATATTCCAACAGTTGGAAGACTCCCTGCACGGTGTACGGCAGCAGGCAGTAAACAGAAAGGAAGTGCTGAATTGTCAGCAAAACGAACAAGTCTATATCTGATCATCACATTTTTCCTAACCCTTCCGTTGTTTGCGCATTCAATTGATCCGGCGTTATATGAAAGCACAGGTTCCTGCGATGTTTCCGGGAACACGATTGAATCTCTCGTTTATCCTCCCGCTTCACCTGATCAGAAAGCACCGACATTCACGATAAGCCATACAGAAAACGGTACTGAAGTAACCATCAACGTTATATCAAACGAGGATCTGTTCTCGGGATGGGTTGCGGGAAAGGACATCTGGTCGAACTCCAACTGGGACTACTGGTGGCTCAATACTCGTATCGCAACCGATGCGGAGAGCAATATCTATGCTGCCGTAAAGCTTTACGAATACAGTAATCCATCTATTAATTTCGATATGTTCGTTCTCGAGAACAACGGTGACATCAACGAGTCGTTCCTCGACTGGAACGGCCCTGGAAGCAATCCTCTGATCGTCAATAATCCTGATCCGAACATCTATATAGAGCAGCCAACCCTGGACAGAGAAGGAGCGGTCGATTCAGACAACAACACATACCTGATCTACACCAACGGCGGCTCCAACATCATTCTTACCAAGCTGGACCCCGACGGGACCCTGCTCATTAACGGTCTCAACATAGTCGTGGGAGCCAATGCCTGGACAAATGAAGCACGCGTGGACATTGCTCCTGATGGCAGGATTTATGTTGTCTGGTCTGAAAGTCTCCACGATATCCAATACGTGTATTCCGACGACGGCGGAGATTCAGATTCCTGGTCGATTCCGACTTCCATCTGCAGCAATGCTTCCGATCAGTTGTGCAAACCGCAAATTTCCTGTGATACTAACGGCAACGTTCATATAATCTGGCAGCACGGAAGCGTTCTTGCATACATGAAACTCCTGCCGGACGGCACCGTTTCCATCGACGAGAGTTTTCTTACTTCTGGCGGTGTCTGGTCGCCCATGATGGACATAGATGATCAGAACAATCTGCATATAGTCTGGGGAACAGGCACTCAGGGTTCTAATTCCGTTTACTACACGGAGATCAACGGAAACCTCGACGGAGGCGGCGTTTCCATGAGCGACGATGAACTTACTATTGTTCAGGAAGCCCCTTTCATTGTCAGCACCGATGTAAGGTACCCCAAATGTACTGTTGACAGCTACATGAATGTTCATGCGGTTTACGAAAAGGGCGAATACGGTCGACACCATCCGAAAGCCATGAACTACATCAAGATGAATGGTGTTCCTCTGTTGAGGATAGTGTGTCCTGATGAATCGGTCCTGTTCGTGGAAATGACCGGAAGCGGTACGGACTGGGAGGGAACTTTCACCCCTCCGATGACCGGTATCTATTCCACAGGGGTTTCAGGATCAGATACCGAAGGTAATACAGGCATAGATAGCTATGTATTCGAATATCCCGGTACCGGTATTGAGTCACAGAGCCATTTTCCTGTCTCAAGCGTATCCTGTTCTCCGAATCCGTTCAGAGAGACGATCAGCTTTTCTTACACTCTTTCTGAAACAGGAACTGTTAATGTAACTATCTACGACATGACAGGCCGTCTGATCGCAACGCTCATGAATGAGGAACAACAGGCCGGTCTCCATTCCGTTGACTGGAAAGCATCTGACATGAACCCTGGTATGTATCTATGCCGGATCTCTTCCGGTGCTGTCTCCGAGACACTGAGATGTGTCATTGTAGCTGATTAACAACAGAAGTATCACCCGTGGCGGAGGGTTCATCCCTCCGCCTTGCCATGCAGGGAAGATTGGCAAGCGGGGTAAGTAACCTGCCGAAATGTTCTCTGGTTCCACAGGCACAGTATGATTAGATTTTTCAGTGTAATATTGTTCAGATGTTTTAATAAGGAGGAAGGAGAAGCTTGAAACAGCGAAAAATATTGTCATCTTTTCTACTACCTTTAGGGGATTTTCTGCTGGTTATAGGTGTTTTCCTTCTCGGGTACTGGCTCCGTCATTTCATCCTCTCAGATATCTTTCAAGATCTGTTGAGAGTTTCCGATGATTTCAGGCTTGGTCTATGGCACTATGTAATCTCCGGAACAGTCATGGGAGTCATTGAAATCATCATGCTTCAGGCATTCGGGGTTTACAGAAGGGAATACGGGCTCGCTAAGGTAGAAGAACTGGCCTGGATTCTGCGTTCATCATTCATGGCTGTGATCATCACTTTTGCTTTCACTTTTGCCACAAGGCAGTTACTCTTCTCGAGATTTGTACTGCTTTTCGCATTTCCGGCAACTTCTATTGCGATATCCATCTGGCATGTTTTTTTTCACCGCATGGCTCGCAGGTTTGCTCTCAGTCGCGGAAAAGGCATAAGAGTAGCGGTCTATGGCTCAGGGTCACTTGCTTTCGAACTGGCTGAGTTCATGGAGAAAAGAGCCCTGGTTCCATATGAAATAGCAGGATTTGTACTTACTGACAGAGGGGGAAATATATCTGCTGAAAGCGTTGTAAAAACATTCGAATCATCCGGCGGGATGTTTGAATGGATGCGGGAGAACAGAGTTATGGAACTGATCGTGGCGGACCCGGAACTGTCACGGCAGAACATGGCTTCACTGATCTACGATTGTGAACAGGAAGGAATTCCGTATAAGCTTGTAGCCGATGTATTCACTCTGGTCAGTCTTACTACAAGAGTTGTGCACATGGGCGGTACGATCATGATTGAGTCTGTTCCATCACCGTTGAGCGGAAGCCGGATATTACTTAAAAGGATAATTGATCTGATAATAACGGTTCCGCTGATACTTCTCCTGCTTCCCCTGGGATTTCTGACAGCTACGTTCATTATGATCGATACAGGTTTACCTGTTTTCTATACCCAGACACGTCTTGGAAGAATGAATAGAAAGTTCAGAATGTTCAAATTCAGGTCCATGAAGGTTGGTGCTCATCAGAGAAGGGATAAATTGAAAGAAGCCAACGAAGCTGGAGGTCTTCTCTTCAAGATCAGAGACGATCCCAGAGTCACGAGAGTAGGCCGATTCATCAGGAAATGGAGCATAGATGAGCTGCCGCAGCTGCTTAATGTCATCACAGGAGACATGAGCCTGGCAGGGCCAAGGCCGCCGTTGCCTGAAGAAGTTGAAGAATACTCTGAACGTCATCTGAAACGGCTGGAAACCGTACCTGGAATTACAGGTGTCTGGCAGGTTTCAGGCAGAAGTGGGCTCGGGTTCAGTGAAATGGTGAAGCTCGATCTGTATTATGTTGATAACTGGTCTATCTGGATGGATCTTTCCATTCTCATACTGACGATTCCCGCAATATTTTCCAAAGAAGGCGCTTACTAACGCCGGGCATAACTTACTTAACTAATCCTCTAACTCTAAGCTGGGCACAGCTTAATTAACTGAATTCCAGATACAGGAGGTTAAGCTTCGTAGAGTCCACCGTCATGTGATGGAGCAGAATCGTCCATTCCAAATCCTGATTCCTCAAGATCCCGTTCGATCTTTTCCGGATCTTCTCCGGCTTCCAATCTGGACAGTGCTTCACTGACTTCGGAACCGAGATCTTCCCCAAGCTCATCAGCCATTCGGCGGATTGCTCTCGCCATTGCTTTCGGATCTTCTTCATCAAGTCCGGCAAATGAAGGATCATCCTCCAGCCCATCGCCTGTTGAAGAATGACCGCGTCCAAGGGAGAAGGAACTCATGACCCGCTCCATGTTTTTATTATCGCATTTTGGGCATACCGGCAGAGTATCTTTAGAAGGGTGCCTGACAAGGAACTGGAAAATCGTATTACATTGCTTGCAAAGATATTCGTATATGGGCATTATTCCTCCCTGCTGAGCAGACCTGATCTCTCAAGGAAAAGTCTGTGAAGTCTGTTATCGGAAGTGAGCTCAGGATGAAATGATGAGAGCCACAGATTATCCTGTCTGACAAGTACAGGACCATCATCCACGCTGCTGAGAATATCAACTTTCTCTGAGAGTGGCTGAAGAAGCGGAGCTCTTATGAAGACTCCTCTGAAAGTGTCTTCAAGCCCCTGAATGGAGATGTCTTCTATGAAACTCCCGGTTTGTCTGCCGAAATAATTGCGAATCGCTTTCACATCAGCAAGGCGCAGACTCTCCTGTTTGATTTCATGTTCCATTTCACTGATGTGCGATGAAAGCAGCACCGCACCGGCGCATGTACCGAAAATCGGAAAACCATTCTCACCCATTCTTTTAATTGGTTCGGTAAGCCCCCATCTGTTCATGAGGAAAAGAAGAGTTGTTGATTCTCCTCCTGGAAGGAATAACGCTGAAATTGAATCCAGTATATCAGGCGTTCTGATTTCAATTACGTTGAAGTTGAGTTCTCTGAGAATTGTTGCGTGTTCTGCTACACCACCCTGAAGCGCGAGTACACCGACTGATTGCACTTGGTCTACCAGCCCCTGTCAGCCATACGTTCTTCATCGGGAAGGGTGGAGATGTTGATGCCGACCATTGCTTCCCCCAGGTTTCCAGAAACTTCAGCCAGTATTGCAGGGTCATTGAACCTGCTTACGGCTTCAACGATAGCCCTTGCGCGTTTCTCCGGATTGCCGCTTTTAAAGATACCGCTGCCTACAAAAACGCCGTCCATTCCGAGCTGCATCATTAATGCCGCGTCTGCAGGAGTGGCAATACCTCCCGCTGCGAAATTGACAACAGGCAGACAACCATTCTCATGAACATATTTCACAAGATCATAGGGAGCACCCATCTCTTTTGCTATTGTCATAAGTTCCTCGGGAGGAGTAACCTTCAGCTTCCTTATTGATCCGAGAACGGATCTTGCATGTCTGACGGCTTCCACGACATTTCCTGTCCCCGCTTCACCCTTGGTCCGGATCATAGCGGCACCCTCGCCAATTCTCCTGAGAGCTTCACCAAGATTTGTGGCTCCGCAGACAAATGGTATCTTGAAATCGAATTTGTAAACGTGATTATTTTCATCAGCAGGTGTAAGTACTTCCGATTCATCAATATAGTCAATATTCATCGCTTCAAGGATTTGAGCTTCAACAAAATGGCCTATTCTGCATTTTGCCATTACCGGAATATCAACAATCTGCTGAATACCCTTTATCATGTCCGGATCGGACATGCGTGCTACTCCGCCCTGAGAGCGGATGTCAGCAGGGACCCTCTCAAGTGCCATTACGGCGACAGCTCCGGCAGTCTGTGCAAGTTCGGCCTGTTCCGGAGTAACGACATCCATAATCACGCCGCCTTTGAGCATACGGGCAAGTCCTGCCTTTGCTTCCCAGGTTCCTTCGGTTCTTGTCTTATTCATCATATTTCCTCTTCTGCAAGTAGTTCAAAAAACACTGCTTCTTTCAGACTCCAGAGGGAGTCATATTCAAGAAGCTGATTTTCAAGTTCAATACACAGGTGACTTTCAGGCAGAATATCTTCGTGACAGTTTTTTTGAATGATTCTAAAGATATTCAGATATTGTTGCGAAGAATAGAGATAGTCTGCCCAGGCTTCCGAGAGATTATCAGTGCTGATTGAGTTGATATCCAGTGTTTCAGCGATGTCCAATGCAGCGCTGGCTCTGAGCCATGCAACATCAAGAACCCAGACCCTGACTGGTGTTTCAGGGGTGATCGGGCACTCCGGAACAGCTTCGAGATATGCGTCAAGCAGGCCCGCCATCTCTCTGTCAAAGTTCACAATAACATCGAGACAGGAATCACTCAACTGGTACTCCTGCGCAGACCCGACTGATATGAGCAAAGCTGATATTGATATGTAGAGAATAACTGATAACCATTTCATCATAACACAAATATAGAGATTCTGTCCGGCAGTTTCAATGACCTGTTCAGAATGAACTGAAAAACAATCATGATTTCGTTCAATATGAGAAGAGGTAAACCATTGCGAATGGATAAGGGGTTTTCCAACGGCATTCATCGTTGTAGGTTTACACAGTGTTATTTTGGATGTCTACTGAAGATGGGATTCCTGTTGAAAAGTTTGCTCGTGACTGCATTTCTCGTATCTGTCTCATTTGGAGAACTTGCCGAAGACCTTCGATCAATTGGCGTTCCAGCTCTATATGTCGAATTGCAGGACACTATGATCGTTATCAGCATATCGGGTTCCCTGGCTCAGGGTGATTCACTTCTTAAGCATTACGGCGGAATTTTCTACTCAGTTACCGATAGTATTATTGAAGGCTGGGGTATATGTGGCATCAGTGTTAAAATTGAGGAAGCCACTCTCGTCTTTCAGAGAAGTGATATGGTCCTGATGTTTGAACAATTATCTGAAATTGATGATGACGCAGTTATTGCGGACTGGGTTCTGAATCACACACGTGTTTTCAGGGATTCTGACTAGACATAATGGTTGGACCACACAACCAGACGGTTATATATCGTTAGTAGTCTCTAAACGATAACCGTACAAGAAGGGTGGTCCAACCATTATGTCTAACCTGTTCTTTCAGGTTAGATTCCTCCTTTACTGAAGAACATAACAGGAAAGGTCTTTAGAATAAGCCTGATATTCATCCCGTCCGACCTGGAAATCACATAAATAAAGTCAAGAAACTGAGACTTTTCAAATGCCAGTCTGCTTCTGGCGTAAACCTGCCAGATACCGGTTAGCCCGGGTTTCACTGTAAATCGCTTCTGGAGCCAGTCGTTGTTGTAATGTTCCAACTCGTAATTTATGCATGGGCGTGGTCCGACTATGCTCATATTCCCTCTGAGAACATTGAATATCTGTGGAAGTTCATCCATAGAGGTCTTTCTGATAATCCTTCCAACAGTTGTTACAGAATGAGAACTGACCTCCTTGAAAACCTCACCATTCTTAGTTTTCTTCGCAGCATTACCGTTGACATATTTCCTGAAGTACTCTTTATGGGATTCTTCCCTGTTTTCAGCATCGACCAGCATGGATCTGAATTTAAGGAATATGAATGGGGTTTTATTCCTTCCGATTCTTTTCTGTTTGAAAAGCACTCCCCCGGGACTGGTAATCGCTACAGTCAATGATATGGCGATGATGACCGGTGTTAACAGAATCAAGCCTGAAATTGATAAAAGTATATCAACTATTCTCCATATCCTTTCAGCGGTTTTTGACCACTCCTTGGAAAAAAACGAAAGCGCGCCATAGTTTCCAAATGATGTCCATGGATCGAAATAACCAAGTTCGGGTATCCTCTTTGAGTAGATTGAGAATGGAATTCCCGCATTTTTTGCATGAAGGCAGAACTTGGCCATAAAATCAAAATCCTCATTTTCAAAGACCATGACTAATTCCGTTGAACTGTCTTCCTTCATGGTTTCCATGCATACCGTCAATCGTTCAGCAGGATTGTCAGGAAGAGAATGTTTGTAAATCCTCAGCTTGAGAATTTTACGGAAAACAGGTGATTTAAGCAGAAGTGAACGTATTTTAACCGTAACATCAAGCGGTCCGAACAAGACAATAGAGCTGGTTCGGAATCGCAACACCCGAAGAAGAATCGGAAAGATGTAAGGGATTACAAATATTCGCATGGAAATAGTCAGTATCAGCCAGAATCCGATAAACAGGAGGACTGAAATCCTGCTGCTCAGAAAGATGTTCGACGGAAAGTGAATCATGAAGAGTGCTACTATATACAGCATTGATAAAATGATAATCAATCTGGTAGTTCTGAAAATATGCATTATCCGGTTTACTGTTGTCCGGACGGTATAGAGGTTTTCCACCATCATGAACAGCAGTTCTGTTATGGCGAAGAAAATCCAGGTTCCGGTCATGGCTGTAAATGGAACTGCGGAAGTATTCAGTGAACCGAAACGAATCAGTACCGCAAGAAGTATCGATACCGCGAGCACGGTGAAATCGCTGACAAGCAGTGCCAGGAAATACAGCCGGTTGATTCGAAAACCTAGCTTGAACGGCAAATCATCCCTTTCTGAAAAATGATTTCACTGCTTCCGCAACGAGTTCCTGCTGTTCAGCGCTGATATCCGGGAACATTGGAAGAGTAAGGTTATTGGAACTGTTGTATTCAGCAACAGGGAATTCTCCCTCTTTATACCCAAGATAAGCGTATGCCTTCTGAGTGTGCAGCGGGAAAGGATAATGAAGTCCTGATGCGACACCTTGTCCATTCATGTGGTTTCTCAGATTATCACGCTCTGGAGTATGAATCGTGTATAGATGGTATACATGCCTTACATCTTCTTCTCTGACTGGAAGTTCAACAGGCAGATCGCTCAGGAGTTCTTCATACCGTGCAGCTGCTCTGATTCTGTTATCATTCCATTGTGAGATGTATCTGGATTTCACGCCAAGAACAGCTCCCTGAAAAGCGGACATCCTGTAATTATGTCCGATGAAATCGTAATGATATTTCTCGGTGGAACCATGATCACGAAGCTGTCTTACTTTAGTGGCCAGCTTATCGGAATTCGTGGTAACCGCGCCGCCCTCACCGTATGCTCCCAGGTTCTTTCCGGGGTAGAAGCTGAAAGCAGCCGCTGTTCCGAAACTTCCCGCCGGTCTTCCGGCTATGGAAGCATTGACACTCTGGCAGGCATCCTCAAAAAGATGAAGATCGTATTTTTCCGTGATTTTTTCAAGTTCCTTAAAATTGGCTGGTTGCCCGTAAAGGTCTACCGCGAGGATACCTTTAATCCTGACTCCGGTTTTCGGATCTATCGGGCTCCCAGTGTCGGAGCATCCCTCAAGGAACTCTTCAACCTTCAAAGGCGACAGGTTGAATGTCTGTTTATCGACATCAACGAAAACCGGAACGTGTCCCGCAAGCACTATACCTTCTGCAGATGCTGTGAATGTATTGGGAGGAACAATGATACCGCTGCCAGACTCCAGATCGGAAGCCCAGATCATGAGATGTATAGCAGCTGTGCCGCTTGATACGGCAATACAGTGTTTTGTCCTGGCTATTTTCGCGAATGATTCTTCGAAAGCTGCTACTTTCGGTCCGAGAACATAGTAACAGGTATCAAGTACTTCTTCAAGCTCCGGTTTGATCTGATCCTTTATCTGGTTGTACTGGGTTTTCAGGTCAAGGAATGGTACGGGCATTTATGTTCCTTTCATTACAGAATTGGTATTTACTCGATATCAACAATATTCTACTATATAATTCCTGTTCAGTCAGCACCCGTTTGATTAGAATAGGTAGATGAGAGCGATAACCCACATTACAGCAAGTACAGCTGCTGCCGCAATTGCCGGAGCTGCTTCCGGAATTCCTGCCGCTGCGGGAATATTCCTTTTTGGAGGATTTCTGGACGTTGATCATGTAACCCACTTTATCTCCTCCGGGCTTCCTTCCGGTCCTCGAGCACTTCTTAAGTGCATCTTCATGAATGAAATACAGCTTGAGAAAACATACTCTTTATCCAGAAATGTGCCATCCAGCTGGACTTTTCCCGTGTTTCACTGTGTTGAGTTTGTTTTTCTTCTGGAAGTTTCAGGGTTTCTTCTGAAATCGAGTTTTCTTCTGGCTGCCGGGATAGGAATTCTGATTCATTTGCTGATGGATATCAGAAGTTATCCCTGCGGAATACTTTTCTTCTCAATTATCTGGCGCTGCATAAAAAAGC
>DAOWNO010000162.1 GCA_030642525.1 Candidatus Aegiribacteria sp. | reverse complement strand
TTTCTGGAAGATGATTCAATACGTTCGGCAGTAATAACCGCCAGAGCCTTAGTACTCTTCAGGTGGCTTTTGTACAGAGGGTTACCGTAGTAACAGACCTGATCAGAAAGAGCGTCTCGAATCGTTGAGACCCCGGATACCTGTTCATCCGCGTCAGGACCTTCAAGATGCCCTCCAAGATTCTCCACAAGAGCGGAAAGCTTCATCTCAGTTTTCGCCCCTTACTGAGAGTTTTTCCAGAACAGCATTTGTTATATCCAGCGCATCCTCAACAAAAATAACTACGCCTGCCGAAGTGTCGAACACGATATCGTATCCTTCTTCCCTGCTGATTTCCTGTACTGCTTCATTGATATTTGCGACAATCGGAGAAACAAGCTGTTCATTCCGGGATTCTACAAGTCCACCAGGTCCGAATATGTATTCGAGAAATTCCTGAAGTTCAATCGATTTCTCCTCAAGAAGAACTTCTCGAGAGCGTCTGCGTTCCGGACTCATGACCATGGTATAGTCAAGATCAGTCTGAATCGCGTCAATCTCATCCTGAAGGGAATCAGCATGCGCTTCCCACTCTTCGATCTCTGTTTCAAGCAGTTCCTTCGCGTCAGCTACTTCTCCCAGAGTATCAAATATCTTTTCCGAATCAATAACTGCGATTGTCTGCGCAAAGATCACAAACGCAACTGTCATTAGAATCAACGGTAATAACTTCATAATAATGCTCCTCTAATAAGTGAACGAATTATGGAATATTCACAAATCCTCAGGACAGAGCAAACTGAACTTTATCAGGACTGATCGTGATCAGGATCAGAAGGTTGTGCCGAACTGGAAGTGTGGCTCCCAGCCTTTGTCAGGACCATCAAAACCATATGCGTAATCAAATCCCATGATTCCAAGCATGGGAACCTCAATTCTGACACCGATTCCAGCACCCCTGTTAAGATCCGAGAAATCGCTGGATGACCAGGAATTCCAAGTGTTACCGGCATCTGCAAATACAGACAGCTGCAGTTGATCGATGATCCTGAATCTATACTCCGCGCTGAGAATAAGCATTGATCTTCCACCTACCGTTTCAAACCCTTCAACAGCACCTATGGAGCGTGAATCATACCCTCTTACTCCATAGAATCCTGTTCCACCGAGTTCGAACAGCTCATATGCAGGAGGTTCTACTCCGGCAAGCGAAGTAATGACTCCTGTTCGAGCTCTCAGGAAGAAAATGAACTTCCAGAATGAAGGAACATACCAGCTTGAATCCAGCAGATACTTCTGAAAACCGGTATCTCCGCCAAGCACACCGCCTGCGAACTCAGCAGTCAAGCTGTTCAAGGATCCGATTGATGCAAATACCTGTCTGTCGCGACTGTCTCTTGTGAAATTCAATCGAACGCTGCTGGTCCATCTGGGCCAGTTCTCATCTCGAAGAGAATAGTAATAACTTGTTGAATCAGTTGTTATGTCGAAGACATTCACTTGCTCCAGAACATACTTTATCGATGCTGAAGAGTAATCGATCCATGGCAACGGACGCCCTACAATAACAGCGCCACCTGTTCTTCGCCTGTCGTATTCTGTTCTGTTTTCCGTTGTATGGAACAGCTCACCGCCAAGAGAGAGGGGTGTATCCATAAACCATGGTTCTGTGAATGTGATATGGATATCCTGTCTTTTCTTCGAGAACTGGTAATTCAGCGTTAGATCCTGTCCACGTCCAAAGAGGTTGGTTTCTCCCAGTTCAAGAAAACCGCTGAAGCCGTCACTGCCTCCATACGCTGCCCCGATTCCCGCTTTCCCGGTCGTTTTTTCCTCGACACTGATTATAAGATCAACGTCCGGAGAATTATCTATATATTGAAAATCGACATTTACATTACTGAAATAGTTTGTGTAGAAAATATTTCTGTAACTTCTCATCAGTGCGGACCTCTGGAACATGTCGCCTGGATATACTATAAGTTCTCTTCTGATAACATTATCCAGTGTTCTTGTATTTCCTGTGATATCCACCCTGCGAATATGAGCCCTCTCACCCTCCTGTATAAGGAAAGAGATATCAAGTGAATGCAGCTGTTCCCCTTCTGAGATGATCGGCTCTATTCCGGTGTAGAAATATCCTCTCTCCTGAAAGAGTTCATACAGAGTGAAAAGAGAGGAATCCAACTTCTCCTGATCGTACTCATCACCATTTTTTATATCAAGTACAGATACAAGAACTGAATCGGAAAAGGCATCATTACCAGTAAATGACACATCACCGAATGTGTAGTAATCACCTTCTTCAACAGCGATCTCAAATCTCAGGTGACGCCCGTCCTCCAGCATGGATTGATGCACATCCAGAATCTTTGCATCAGGATATCCACGATTCCGGTAGTAGATTATTACTGTATCCAGATCTGCCTCAAAGTCACTTTCCCTGAATCTTCCGGATCTCCAGAATGAGTCCTGTCTCGTGTCCATCTGTCCTCGGAGCTTGGAATCGCTGAATACTGTATTCCCGAAGAAGTCAATTTCCCCTACTCTGATATCAGGCCCCTCATCGCACTCGAACAGCAGAACACTCCTGTTGCCCGTGTCAGGATCAAGCCATCTCGGGTCGACTGTTGCCTCATGCCTGTGTTTTTCCGCATAGAAATGCAGAACTATCCTTCGCGCTCTCTCAACCTGCCCTGGAGAAACAGTCTGACCGGGGAAATAAGAAAGGGAATCAAGTACATCATTTTCATTCAAATGACCGGGATTTCTGAATTCTATTCCACTGAGCAGCCGATTCTCATCAACTATGATAAGTATATCAGCAAAACCATCAACAGTATCAGCCTGAATTTCAATACTGCCGAAATACCCGAGATTGAAGAGATCTGCAGTTCCGCGCTGAATAGCCCTGCCCGAAAACGTGTCTCCTTGAATGAGTCCGAAAACACGCAGTATCAGGCTGTCACTAACAAAGGAATTGCCGGTTACATCTATTGATCCCACTTCAAGAGCAACCGATACTGATAAAACGGCAACCAGAAGAATTATGAAGTTATATCTCAATTCTCGACTTTCCCATGTATTATTTTATTGTTGATTTCTTCCGTACTTCGAGATTCAGGAATCCTGAACATAATTCTATTCTCTTCTCTTATTGCAAGCACTGAATCACCCGAAGAAAATTCGTTTCTGAGTATCGCGTCAGTCAGAGGATCTTCCAGGAGCCTTCTTATTGTTTTTCTGATATGCCTTGCGCCTGCTTCAGGGTCATAGCCGGCTTCAGTTATCAGAGTTATTGCTTCAGGTGATAGTGAAAGTGAGATGCCCAGTTCAGAAAGCCTCCCTTCAACTGCACACATCTGAAGATTCACAATCTGTTCCATATCACTGAATTCCAGAGGGTTGAAAACAATAATCTCATCAATTCTGTTAAGGAATTCGGGATTGAAACGACTCTTGAGAGCATCAAGAACAATACTATCCATGCGCTCAGTTTCTGAATCTTTATCATCGGATGAGAATCCCAGTCTGCTTCCTGAAACAAGATCACGGGAGGCTATGTTGCTTGTCATAATCAGTATTGTATTGGTGAAATCGATCTCTCTTCCGTAATTATCAGTCATGCGGCCATAATCCATAACCTGAAGCAGCATGTTATATAAATCCGTATGGGCTTTCTCTATCTCATCAAGAAGCACAATGGAATATGGTCTTCGCCGTACTTTTTCGGTCAGTTGTCCACCCTCATCATATCCGACATAACCCGGAGGAGCTCCAACAAGCCTCGAACCGGCGAAACTCTCCTGGAATTCCGACATATCAATTCGGATTAATGCGGACGGATCTCCAAAAACCATTTCGGCCAGAATTCTCGCGGTTTCAGTTTTACCGACACCTGATGGACCCAGAAACAGAAAAGTTCCAGCAGGTCTTTCTATATCCCTCAGTCCGACACGGCTCCGTCTGATCGCTCCGCATATTGTTCTCATCGCCTCCGACTGGCCCACAATCTTCAAAGCAAGACGATCCTCGAGATCAAGCAGCCCCACGGTCTCGCTTTTACCGACCCTGCTGACTGGAATACCTGTCATATCGGATACTACTTCCGCCACCTGATCTTCCGAAACAGGTGTAATCTGAATTTCAGACAGCCATGACGATCGAGTTTCAGCCAGTTTCTTCTCGAGTGATTCCATCTTTCCCCGGAGCGAAAGCACAGATTCAAAATCATCCTTCCGGGATGCATCCTGTTTCCTGTTCCTTATGTCAGCCAGTTCTTCCATCATGTCCTGTATGTAATGCGGTATTTTATAATGGAATACTCTGTTTTTGGAACCGGCTTCATCCATGACATCGATAGCCTTATCCGGAAGAAATCTTCCACTTATGTATCTTGCGGCAAGCCTGGCACATGCCTGAACAGCCGCATCAGTATATCTGGTTCCGTGATGCTCCTCGTACCTGCTCCTGAGACCTTCCAGTATTTCAATGGTTTCCGATACTCCGGGCGGATTTACTTGAACAGGCTGGAAACGTCTTTCAAGAGCTCCGTCCTTTTCAATACGCTTCCTGTATTCATCAAGTGTTGTAGCTCCAATGCAGTGGAGTTCGCCTCTTGCCAGAGCTGGTTTCAGTAGATTAGCGGCATCAAGCGCACCTTCAGCTGCACCTGCGCCAACCAGAACATGCACCTCATCGATAAAAAGAATAATATCTCCGGATTCAACAACTTCATTCAGCAGTTTTTTCAACCTCTGTTCGAACTGGCCCCGATACTTCGTCCCTGCAACAACAGCTGCCATATCAAGAGCAAGAACACGTTTTCCAGCCAGAAGATCAGGTGTTTTCCCCGATGCAATCAATCCGGCAAGACCTTCAACGATCGCTGTCTTCCCGACACCAGGCTCACCAATAAGGATTGGATTTGATTTTTTTCTTCTGCAAAGAACCTGCATAATTCTGTTTATCTGCTGTTCTCTGCCTATAACAGGATCAAGATTGCCTTCTCGAGCCAGTTTTGTCAGATCTCTGCAGAAGTAATCAATTCCCGGTATTTCCTGAATCTGTTTCTGTTTTAAATCACTGTCGGATTCAATATGCAGGGGAAGTTCAGCAGCTGCATCTTCGGCTGCTTTCAGGAATACTCCCTTCTCTCGAAGTATACTGGAAGCCTGACAGTTTCCTACAGATAACAGGCCAAGGAGAATGTGATGTGTGCCTGTTGCAGGTGCGCCACTGCTGACAGCCTTTCTCACCGCTTCGCGCCTGACCAGCCTGGCCTTGGTTGTCCATCCAATCTCTCTGAGATTTATTTCATTTGCAACAGGCCGGCGCATAAGGTTTTCAAGACGGGTTCTGAGTACTCCGATTCTTACACCCAGTTCGTGAAGTATGATGAGCGCCGCTGAACCTCTTACAGAAATCAGACCGAACAGAATGTGTTCCGAGGTAACTTTGCTCTGTCCAGCCTTCTCAGCTTCCTTTACAGATATTTCGAGAGCGGCTCTTGCCTTTTCGGTC